>JAGAOS010000068.1 GCA_017623575.1 Clostridia bacterium | reverse complement strand
TCGGCTTTAGCATAATTAAATTCAATGAAATTTAATTATGCACTATATTCATTGAAATGGGTATAGTCAAATTTTCATCGAAAATTTGTTTCCAAATCATAGATTTGGTGTCGAAATAGTGCTGAATTGCACTATTTCGACTCACTATAACCATTATAAGCTGTTTTGGGCGTTATGTATTAATTCGTTAATCATTGCTATGGAGCAACGCATATAATCAAAACCTGAACAGTATTTTTTAATGAACTCGTTGCGGTCCTTCCGTGTGGAAAAGCATTGCTTTATGCGACATTCATCGGTTGAAAATTCATCGTCACCCGAAAAGCCACTGCAAAACAGGTTGTTTCCCATTACCTTGTGATAGTAGGGGCAAACCACATAAAAGGCATCATTTGGCATAGCGGCGCCTCCTCTCCTCACTTCTGAAATTCGTATCCCTGCAAAAGGGACATATGGCGATTTTTTCATACGGCGGCTCGGTAAAGCCGTGTCGCTCTACGAAAATTTCGGGTGTTGCAAAATGGTGTTTGCAGCCGTCACAATAATACATAGGCTACCTACCTTTTAGCTGTGGGTAACACCTTGCCTGTTGCTAGCGCACTAACCAAATTGTTGGCAACATCCAATTGCTCCTCCAGTTCGGTTATGCGCGCATACTGTTCGGCAATCACCCTTACAAGTCGCTTGTTTTCTAACTTCATTTTAAATGAACCTCCTTAATTTTTAAATTTATTTGCTAAACTTTTTCTAAATTGAAGCCGGCATTTATAGAAAAAGTTCAGATTTACTAAACAAATATTAGCATAGAAGGGGTGCCTTGTCAATAGTAAATTTCATAAAAACTAAACTTTTTTCTAATTTCAATGAAAAAAGTGTTGATAAAACTAAACTTTTGTGATAATATGTAAATATAACTCGAATATTTCCTCAAAAAAACAAAGTGATTTTAAAAAACTAAACTTTAAAACACATATATGGAGTGATTAACTTGAAACAAGCAACCTGCGCCGACCGTTTAAGGGAAGCAATCTTTGTAAGAAAAACCAAACAAGTGGAGCTTTGCAATGCTACGGGCATACCCAAAAGTGCAATGTCACAGTATTTAAAGGGTTCCTTTGAGCCTAAGCCCGAAAGGGTTTCAGCGCTTGCAAGGGCGCTAAGCGTTTCTGAGGCATGGCTTATGGGCTACGATGTTCCAATGGAGGCTAATAAACCGAAGCTTTTTCCGGGTGAGGCAATAAATATTCTGCAGGGTCAAACCCGAATGATTCCCCTTTTTGAAAGTGTTGCGGCAGGCTTTGGATGCTATGCAAGTAACCAGATAATAGATTTTATACCCCTTTTAATAACCACCGATGAAGAGGCGGAAAATACCATATGCATTAAGGTTTCGGGTGATTCAATGTACCCCAAAATTGAAAATGGAGATACAATAGTTGTGCATAAGCAAAACAGTGTGGATAGCGGCTCTATAGGCGTTTTTCTTATTGATAATGAGGAGGGTGTGGTTAAAAGAATAAACTACTCCTACGGTGAGGATTGGCTGGAGCTTTTATCCATAAATCCTGAATATATGCCCCGCCGATTTGAGGGCGCAGATGTGGAACGGGTAAAAACCTTGGGTCTTGTAAAGCAGGTTATAAAAAATATTTAAAAATTTTTTAAAATTAATGGAACCAAACTTTACCTTTCAGGGTATATGTATTTGAAAATTTGAATGCATTCAGTTTTTAATACCCGCCAAGAAGGAGGATCAGGATTTAATGTTTATATTCCAGACTTTTTTATGGGTCGATGCCTTGCAGGAGGAACCCTTTAAGGTTGATGCCGCCAAGGCTTTTAAAACATATTCGGGCACCGTTTACAGGCTTGCCTTTGTGCGTACGGGCAACACCGCCGATGCCGATGATATTTTATCTGATGTGTTTGTACGGCTTATAAAAAACATAAGCAAAATCAAAAGTGAGGTGCATTTAAGGTCGTGGCTTATCCGCGCAACGGTAAATCAAAGCAAAACCTACTACAAAAAAAGCAAGCGGATAGAAAAGGTGCGCCTTGCCGATATTGACGGTGCTGTGCAACAAAACAGTGAGGAGAATTTAGTTCTTCCCGCTGTAATGGAGCTGCCCTATCACCAGAAAACAGTCATATATATGCATTATTTCGAAGGCTATTCTGTGGAAGAAATAGCCGGTATCTGCGGCATAGCCAAGGGTACCGTAAAATCCCGATTGGCAAGGGCGCGAAAAACCCTTAAAACTACCCTGGAAGGAGTGATAATGGATGTTTAAGGAAAAAATTATAAAAGAATTTGAAGCAATAAAGCCAAGTGAACAAACCGAAAACGCAGTGCTTTTAAAAATGGAGCAAGAGCAGGAAAAGCAAATTTCGGTAAGCCCTAAAAAGCCTGCAAAAAAAAGGTGGATTGCCGCTATTGCCGCAGTTTTAGCGCTTGTAATAATTTCAATAACAGTATTTAATATGCCGATTTTCGACGGCAGTAATTATATATTTACCGGCTCGAAAGACAATAACAATTTGGAAACCTCATCAAACAATACTGCATCAACAGATAATACGGTGAGTAAAGAAGATTATAGTAGCTCTTCAGGTGAAACCTCTTCTAAAAAAACAGAGCAATATAACAAAATCAAATTCCCCGATATAAAGTATAAAAACGGTGCCCCAACAAATATCAGTTACACTCAGACATATCAACTTTTTGAAGCTATATATGAAACTGAACAGCAGCATAAAAAACATTCAAGCAGTGGCACGAATAGTACATTGGGCTTCAAAGGGGATTCTAACTCCAATAATTATGGAAATCCTTCAAGTAATTATACTAAAACCAATATTCAGGTAGAGGGTGTTGATGAGGCAGATCTTGTTAAAACCAATGGTAAATATATTTATACTTGCAATACATATGATGATATATTAATCATTTCGGAGGTTAATAACGGTAAAATAAAAAAAGCTTCTGAAATAGAGCTGGAAAATACAGCTTATGCTTACAGGTACAATTCCCCCAATTTGGAGGGTATTTATGTTTCGGGAAACAGACTGGTAATAATTTCTGAATACAGCATTTATTCAGAAAAAACTCATATGTATAATTATAATGTGGCAGTAAAGCTGTATGATGTAAGCGATCCGTTTTATCCGGTTCATATAAATGATTTTGTACAAAGCGGTGGATATATGTCCTCGCGTTTAATAGGAAACAATCTTTATGTTTTCACAAATGAAACTCTTTATGGCAGTAAACTTAATGTAATGAAAAAGAGTGATATAACGCAATACCTTCCTTGCGTTGCCACAGGTGATGCGGATTTAAAGCCTATAAGTGAAAAAAATCTTTTTATATTTGATGGTGAAGTAAATACAAGCTATTTTATGGCAACATCCATTGATATAAATGCGGGTAAGCGTATTGATTCTAAGGGAGTAATCGGCGGTGGCGATGAGGTATATGTAAACAGTACTTCAATCTATGCCGTTTCGGGCAGGGTAACTTATTCCAATAATTCAAAAAGTTATACCCCCAAAACCCACATAATTAAATTAACAATTAGTAAAGGAAAAATCACTCCTTTGGCCAAGGGTGAGGTAAAAGGAACTGTACTTAACCAGTTTTCAATGGATGAGCATAACGGCTATTTCAGAATAGTTACAACAGTTAGAAAATATAAGCTTGCTACCTGTTGTAATGTAATTACTTCTTCAGGCATTGATTACAATGCGGTATATGTCTTAGATAAAAATCTTAAAACAGTAGGAAGTATTACCGGTATAGCAAAGGAAGAAAGTGTATATTCGGTGCGGTTTATTGGCAATATGGGATATTTTGTAACCTATCGTCAGGTAGATCCTCTTTTTGCCGTAGATCTTTCAAACCCCAAAGCACCTAAAATATTATCAGCACTTAAAGTCCCCGGATTTTCTGATTATCTTCACCCTTGGGGAGAGGATGTGTTAATAGGTGTTGGGTCTATGGGTGTAACAAATACATTATCTGATAATGCCAAAATTTCAATATTTGATATAAGAAATCCTGCAGATGTTAAGGAGATTTCAAATGTAGAGGTACCGCATAGCTATCCCAGGATAGGTGAAGACCATAAAGCAATTTTTGTTTCAGAAGAAAAAAATCTTATAGGATTTGCAGGTGACAGTGTCTATTATCTTTACTATATTGATGATAAGTACGGACTTAGCCGCAAAGAAGCATTTGTTATGCCAACAGGTGAAACAAATACTGCAAACCTAACGATTTGTACACGCGGAATTTTTATTGGCGATTATTTTTATGTTTGTAATTTAAACGGAATTATTTCTTATAAATATTCAGAAAATTCTATAGGGAAAAAAATAAATAGAATAAGTTTTTAGTTTTTTAAAAATTTAATGGAACCAAACTTTACCTTTCAGGGTGTTATTAGTGAAAGGGTTAGCTAATCTTAAGGCAGAGGAAAAATAAGTCTGTCAAAATCAGGCTCAAATACTCATTCTCTGCCTTGAACCATCTTGTCAAAAGGGGGAAGAAAAATGTTTATATTCAGTACCGTTTTAAGTGCCGAAAAAGACGGCATAGACAGTGCCTACAAGGCAGATGCCGCCCTGGCCTTTGAAAAACACTGCGATACTGTGTTCAGGCTTGCTTTTATAAGAACGGGCAATAAAGCCGATGCCGATGATGTTATGTCGGATGTCTTTTTAAGACTAATTAGAAATATTCATAAAATTAAAAGCGAGGAACACCTTAAGGCGTGGCTTATCCGCGCTACAATAAACTGCAGTAATTCCTTTTTTAAAAGGCAAAAGCGCATTAATTATGTTCGCATAACAGAGGCGGATGAGGGCTATGAAATGAAAGAAAATTCGGTTTTGCCTGCCGTACTTAATCTGCCTGTTCATCAAAAAACGGTTATTCATATGCATTATTTTGAAGGCTATTCGGTGGAAGAAATAGCCGCCCTTTGCGGTGTTGCAACAGGCACCGTAAAATCTCGATTGGCAAGAGCGCGTGATGTATTAAAAAACACTCTGAAAGGAGAGATTTTTTGATGTTTAAGGACAAATTCAATGAAGAAATGCAAAATATAAAAGTAACCGCTGAGCGCAAAGCAAAGCTTTTGGATGGAATTAAGGTAGAGCAGGAGCGCGGTAGCTCGGTGAACTTTAAAAATTTTATAGAAAAAAGGTGGTTTGCCGCCGTTGCAGCAGTGCTTGTAATGGTTATTGTTTCGGTTACTGTTTTAAATCTGCCCATTTTTGTAGGGCAGGATGATATGACTGCCGAAACCGGCTCGGAAAATTCTTCTGAAGTTGATACAGATGAAGAAATTAAATTCCCCACAATTGCGCACCAAAAGGGTATCCCTGCAAGGGTTTCCTACAGTCAGGTATATCAGCTTTTTTCGGCAATATATCAAACCGAAAATAAAAAATACTCCTATAAAAACGATACATCTGAGGGGGAAATGGTATGGGAGGAGTCTGATGATGTGATTGCTGACGGCGAGGCCCTTCCCGGCGGTATGGGCGGAGATACGGGTTCAGTGAAGGGTGATGTAAACACCACCGCAAAGCCCACCGATAATGTGGAGGATTTCAGCACCACCAACACACAGGTGGAGGAGGTTGACGAAGCCGACATTGTTAAAACCGACGGTAAATATATTTATATTCTTAATAAAAATGCGTGTACTGTAAAAATTGTATCGGCAAACAAGGGCAAGATTAAAAATTTGCTTACAATATTTTTAAGTGAAAATGACGGTGTTAATCAAAAATATTTCTATAACGCAGAGATGTATCTTACATCGGGCAGACTTGTTATTGTTTACGAATATTACACCAATAAAAGCTACACTAAGGCAAAGATATATGATGTTTCAAATCCTGAAAAATCTGTAATTGTTCGCGAGGTTTCCCAAAGCGGAAGCTATTTATCATCCCGTGTTATAGGCGACAAGCTTTATATGTTTACAAATGAATATATTTACGCAAAGCCCAATGAAAATGATAAATGCAGCTATGTTCCCTGCGTATCTGTGGACGGCGATGCCCCAACCCCCATTGATGATTCCAACATTTATATGTTTGACGGTGAGGTAAACCGTAGCTATCTAACGGCAATATCGGTTGATACCGTTACCGGAAATATTATAGATAGCAAAACTGCGCTGGGTGGCGGTAGTCAGCTTTATGCCAACACAAAATCCATTTATGTTACGGCAGACAGAAGCAGTTATTCCTACGCCGCAGAGGCAGGAACACCCGAGCTTTTAACCAAATATGAGCACGCAACAAGAATTATGCGTTTTGCTATTAATAGCGGTAAAATAGCTGCCGTCAGTGAGGGTGTTGTAGCAGGTAGCCCCCTTAATCAGTTCTCAATGGATGAATACAAAAACCACTTCAGAATAGTTACCACCAGGTATGACACATACACCACAACAAACGCGGTTTATATTCTGGATGAAAACTTAAAGCAGGTTGGCGCAATTGAAAATATTGCAAAGGATGAACGAGTTTATTCGGTTCGCTTTATGGGTGATACCGGCTACTTTGTAACCTTCCGTGAAACCGATCCCCTTTTTGCGGTGGACCTTAAAGACCCAAAAAATCCTAAGATTTTATCTGCTCTTAAAATCCCCGGATTTTCTAACTATCTGCACCCTTGGGATAACGGACTTTTGCTTGGAATCGGTCAGGAGGCCAATGAGCAAGGGCGTATTGAGGGCTTTAAGCTTTCGATGTTTGATGTAAGCAATCCCGAAAATGTCAGCGAAAAGCACAAAAAGGCAGAAGCATATATTGATACCTCAATTGGTACTCAGCACAAAGCTGTGCTTATTTCCAAAGGAAAAAATCTAATAGCCTTCCCCGTTAAGGGCGCTAAATATTATGTTTATGGCTACAGCGCAGAAAATGGCTTTGAACAAAAAGCCGTTCTAGATGCTCAGTCCATAGAGGGTATGTATTATTACACCGATTGCACCCGCGGAATTTATATAGGCGATTTTCTTTATGTTTGTAATTATAACGGTATAATCTCCTACAGCCTTAACGATTTTAAGGAAGTTGACAATATAGTTTTCTAAAATAATACTCCTCTTTTATGCACCTCACTTGACTAAACCTCAAGTGGGGTGTATAATTTTAGGTAAGAAGTAATTAGTATAAAGGAGTGTATCCTTACTATGTATAAGCATATCTGGGCAGAAATAGATTTAAATGCTCTGGAATACAATATTAATCAGATTTTAAAGCTGGTGCCAAAAAATCAGGTAATGGGTGTTATAAAGGCAAACGCCTATGGTCACGGCGCCGAGCTTTTTTGTAATGCCCTTTTAAAGCAGGGTATAAACAAATTTGCTGTTTCAAATGAGTTTGAGGCATTAGATCTTCGCTCGGCTACTCCAAAGGGTGATATTCTTATTTTAGGTTATATTGACCCTGCCGCAGTATCAGAGCTTGCAAAAAACAATATAACAATATGTATTTTTGACCTTGACTATGCAAAAAAGGTCAATCAGGCGGCAAAAAATGCAGGCGTAACAATAAACTGCCATATAAAAATAAATAGTGGTATGAACCGCCTTGGCTATTCGGCAGATAATAGTGAGGCTTTCAGGCTTGAAATGCAGCAGACCTTTGCCCTTGAAAGGCTTAATATAACGGGTGCTTTTACCCACTTTGCTACCGCCGATCGTGATGGTGATGAGCAGGGCGATTTTACTGCAAAGCAGTATTCGGTATTTTCTGCCGCAAAAAAAATAATTAAAGAGATATCAGAAAAAAGCGGTGGGGGAGATATATTGTTCCACAGCTCCAATTCTGCCGCAACCCTGCTGGATTATGACAGCCGTCCATCCGATTTATACAGGGCAGGAATTATTATGTATGGTCTTACCCCCTCGGTTGGATTGGAGTTGCCCTTTACACCTAAGGCTGTAATGTCGCTAAAGGCTAAAATTTCTCAGGTAAAAACCATTAAAAAAGGTGATTTTGTAAGCTACGGCAGAACCTTCACTGCAGAAAAAGAAATGCGTGTTGCCACCGTTACCGTGGGTTATGCCGACGGATATATGCGCGGTCTTTCAAACAAGGGTTATATGCTTATAAACGGCAAAAAGGCCCCTATTTTAGGTCGTGTTTGTATGGATCAAACTGTGGTGGATGTAACGGGTATTGATGATGTTAAAACGGGCGACACCGCAGTTTTGTTTGGTGAGGGTCTACCCGTAGAGGAGCTTGCAAAAATTCTTGGCACCATTAATTATGAGCTTGTGTGTGCCGTTGCTCACCGAGTACCCCGCATTTATATCAGTAATGGTGAGGTTATAGATAAGGTGCGTTATATTTCGCTTTAAAAAAAGAGGGTGTTTTCCATTTTTACCAAGCAAAACAGTTTAGGAATTTTCGGTATGGATGCCTATACAGTGCGTGTGGAGGCAGATGTTTCCGACGGTCAGTTTGCATTTAATATAGTGGGCTTGCCCGATGCCGCGGTAAGGGAATCGGGGGACAGAGTGCTTTCTGCCCTTCGCAATAACGGATTTATGTATCCCTCAGGTCACACCACCATAAATCTTGCCCCTGCCGACAGGCGAAAGGAAGGCACTCTTTATGATGTACCTATTCTTGTGGCAATTTTGGTTGCAACCGGTCAGCTGGTGGGCGATTTCAGTGATATGGCGTTTATAGGTGAGCTTTCACTGGATGGTGAGCTTCGCCCCATAAACGGACTTTTACCAATGGCTATTGAGGCAAGGCAGGCGGGCATAAAGCATCTTTATGTGCCTGCCGAAAATGCCGCCGAGGGTGCTGTTGTTAAAGGAATAAATATCTACCCCGTAGATAATGTAGGCTCACTTATTAAGGCTTTAAAGGGTGAGATTCCCATTTTTCCTGCAGTACATACCCCCGCCGAGGATGATGAGCAGAACAAATTTATAGATTTTTCTGAGGTTAAGGGTCAGACCCTTGCTAAAAAAGCATTAGAGGTTGCCGCCGCAGGTGGTCATAATGTGTTGCTTATTGGTCCTCCCGGTTCGGGTAAAAGTATGCTTGCCAAGCGTTTTCCCACCATACTCCCCGAAATGACCGAGCAGGAATCCATTGACACTACTAAAATCCATTCCATTGCGGGTGTATTGGCTAAAAAATCTCCTCTTATAACCCGCCGTCCCTTCCGTTCACCCCATCACACAGTATCTTCAGCCGCTATGTCGGGTGGGGGAGCAATCCCTAAGCCGGGTGAAATTTCTTTGGCGCATAACGGCGTTTTGTTTTTAGATGAGCTACCCGAATTTAAAAGGGATGTTATGGAGGCATTACGCGCCCCCTTGGAGGATGCAGTTGTTACCGTTTCCCGCGTGGCAGGAACCTTAACCTACCCCTGCTCTTTTACTCTTATTGGTGCAATGAACCCTTGCCCCTGCGGATTTTTTGGGCATCCCACCAAGCGTTGTACCTGCTCGCCTAATGCCGTTTCAAAATATTTAGGCAAAATTTCGGGTCCTATGCTGGATAGACTTGATATTCATGTGGAGGTACCGCCCGTAAAATATGATGAGCTTAAGGATGAGGGTAATGACGCCGAAACCTCTGCCGAAATAAAGGCAAGGGTTGATAAGGCACGACAGATTCAGAATGAGCGTTATAAAAACGAAAACATAACCTGCAATGCAAGGTTGACCCCATCAATGCTTAAAAAGTATTGTATTTTAACCGAGGATGCCGAAAATATTTTAGAGGCCGCCTTTAAAAATATGGGGCTTTCGGGTCGCGCTTATGACAGATTATTAAAGGTTTCCCGCACCTTAGCCGATTTGGACGGCAAGGAAAAAATCGAAGCCACACACATTGCTCAGGCAATTCAGTTCAGAAGTCTGGATAGAAAATATTGGGAATAACCGGCTCTACAGTCCGATTTTGTTTCTATATTATAGAGGCGACCATTGGTTGCCTCTATAAATTTTCTGCTTGATTTTAGTGTTTGTCTGTTTAATTTAATAAAATTTTAATTTGTTCACAGATTGTTCACAATTTCAGTATATAATATCCATGTATGGTAAAATTTTTCAGTGCCATACTAATACAGTAAGACCTTAAAAGGGAGTAGCTGGCAGTTTTACAACTGGTATAACAGGCGTCAGTACGGTGCTTGCACCCGCTGTTATATTAAATAGCAAGACTTTTAACATTAATCGTACGCATAACATATAGCCACGATTTTTGCTAAAGGTCTTTATTTTTTAAAGGAGTGTTTTTATGACAGCATTAACCTCTTGGCTTTCCACCTGGGCAGAACGAGTTTCAGGTATGGGACCTTTGGATTGGGTACAAACCCTTGTTATGGTGGCAATTGGCGGACTTCTTATTTTCCTTGCAATCAAAAAGGATATGGAGCCTACCCTGCTTTTGCCTATGGGCTTTGGCGCAATTATTGTAAACCTGCCGGGTGTTTATGCACCTGCTTCGGAGCATGGCGCATTCGGTCCACTTTCCACCCTTTTTGATGCGGGTATTGCAAACGAGCTTTTCCCCCTTATTTTGTTTATAGGTATTGGCGCAATGATTGACTTTGGTCCTTTGCTTTCCAATCCTAAGCTTATGATTTTTGGCGCAGCAGCTCAGTTTGGTATATTCTTCACCTTCTGTATGGCATCTATATTCTTTGATTTTAATGATGCCCTTTCAATTGGTGTTATCGGTGCGGCAGATGGCCCTACATCAATCGTTGTAGCACAACAGCTTAATTCTAAATATGTAGGTGCAATTATGGTTGCGGCATATTCTTATATGGCGCTGGTTCCCATTATTCAGCCCCCTGTTATAAAGGCTCTCACCACCAAAAAGGAGCGTATGATTCGTATGCCCTATGAGCCTAAATCGGTTTCCAAGCTTACCAAAATTTTATTCCCCATTATCATTACAGCAGTTGTTGGTATTGTAGCTCCCGATTCTGTTTACCTTGTAGGTTTCCTTATGTTTGGTAACCTTATAAGAGAGTGCGGGGTGCTTAATTCACTTTCTGAAACTGCTCAAAAGGTGCTTGCAAACCTTATTACTATTTTCCTTGGTATAACCATTTCTACCAAAATGTACTATGCTGATTTCCTGCGTGGTGAAACCCTACTTATTCTGGGTCTTGGACTTGTTGCCTTTATTATTGATACTGCGGGCGGCGTACTCTTTGCAAAGCTTCTTAACCTCTTTACCAAGAAAAAGGTTAATCCTATGATAGGTGCCGCAGGTATTTCGGCATTCCCCATGTCAGGTCGTGTTGTTCATAAATTAGGCTTAGAAGCAGATAATCAGAACTTCCTGCTTATGCATTCTATGGCAGTTAATGTATCGGGTCAGATTGCATCGGTTATTGCAGGTGGTATTATTTTAAGCTTTGGTCTTGGTGCATAGGAGGGGTTTTATTATGATGAATTTAATAAATCTTGCTAAGGACTTACCCAATGTAATGAATTTTGTTGATAATTTGGGTTATATGGGCGTTGGAATGTTAATAATAATCGCTGTTATCGGTATTATTATTGGCGCAACCAATTTGCTTAACAAATTCACAGGCGGTAAAAAATAAGAATATAAAAAACGGTGGAGGTTTTGACCTCTACCGTTTTTATATCTTACCGATAAATTAATGTTTGAACGTACAAAAGAGCCTTCCCCGTCAAGGGGAAGGCTTACAACACACAATTTATCGGTTGGCAAAAAAAATAGCATAAACTATTGATTTTTTAAAAAATATATGGTATAATATCATCGTAGATGTGTTAGAAAGGAGAGTGGGGCAACCCGCTCTCTACTTTTTGTCACGACTTTTTTAAAAAGCAAAAAGAAAGGTGTTGTGTTAATTGGCAGGTAATCACACTGCAAAGCTGGTGGCAGAAATAGTCCGCCCCTATGTAGAGCAGTTGGGACTAAAGCTGTGGGATGTGCGCTTTGTTAAGGAGGGCGTGTCGTGGTATCTTCGCATTTTTATTGATAAAGAGGGTGGCGTTACCATTGATGACTGTACCGATGTTTCCCACGCAGTTGACCCCGTATTGGATGAAGAGGACCCAATAAGCGTTTCTTATTATTTAGAGGTTTGTTCACCTGGGCTTAATCGTGAGCTTAAAGACCCCGAGCATTTTCTTTCATTTATAGGCAGTGAGGTTTTGCTCACTCTTTATAAGGCAGAGGATGGCTCAAAATCGGTAAGAGGTATACTTAAAGCCTTTAATGACGGTCCTGTTTTAACGGTTGGTGAGGAAGAAAAGGCATACCCAATGTCAGCAGTTGCAAAGGCAACACTTTGTGATTTGGATTAATATTTTTAAAAATAAAAACAGTAATAAAACTTTGGAGGTTGTTATAAAAAATGAGTAAGGCAAATAAGGAATTCTTTGAAGCACTTGCACTTATGGAACAGGAAAAAGGCATAAGCGCAGAATATCTGGCAGAAAAAATTGAAAACGCAATCGTAACCGCAGTTAAAAAGGAATACGGCGGCAGAGAAATTGTTTTTTGTGACATTGATTTAGAAAAACAAAAAATGAAGGTTTATGTTCGCAAAGAGGTTGTAGAAGAGGTTGAGGATTCCTACTCTCAGCTTACTCTGGAGCAGGCAAGAATTCACAAAAAGAATGCTACCGTTGGCGGACATATTGATATTGTTCTTGATACTAAAAACTTCGGAAGAATTATGGCTCAGACCTGTAAGCATGTTATCCGTCAGGGTATTAAGGATGCAGAAAAGGGTCAGACTCTTGCCGATTTCCAAAGTCGCAATCGTGAGCTTGTTGCCGCAAGAGTTGAGCGCATTGACCCCAAAACAGGTAATGCTACAATTAATATTGGCAGAGGCGAGGCTGTGCTGCTTAAAAGCGAGCAGGTTCCTGATGAGGTTCTGCATGAGGGCGACCACATTAAGGTTTATGTTGTAGATGTTAAGGACGGCGAAAAGGGTCCCAAGGCTATTATTTCCAGAACCCACCCCGGTCTTGTAAAGCGTCTTTTTGAAATGGAGGTTCCGGAGATTTTTGACGGTACCATTGAAATCAAGGCGGTTTCCCGTCAGGCTGGCGCAAAGAGCAAGCTTGCAGTTTACAGCGAAAATGAGGAAATTGATGCTGTAGGTGCTTGTATTGGTCAGCGCGGTGCCCGTGTTAATAAGATAGTTGAAGAGCTTGCAGGCGAAAAAATTGAAATTGTAAAATATTCCGATGACCCCGTGGCATTCGTTTCAGAAGCCCTTTCTCCCGCAAAGGTTGTTTCGGTTGAAATTTTAAGCGAGGAACCCAAGGCTTGCCGTGCAACCGTTCCCGATTCGCAGTTATCTCTTGCAATAGGTAACAAGGGTCAGAATGTTCGTCTTGCAGCCCGCCTTACAGGTTGGAAAATAGATATCCGTCCCGAAAGTGGCTACTATGGTGAGGATGAAGAGTAATAATATTCACCTTTAGTTTGTTTTCGATTATTGCTGAAAGGAAAGTGGCCGAATGAAGCCAAAAAAAATACCGCTTAGAATGTGCCTTGGTTGTAATGAGATGAAGCCTAAAGCAGAGCTTTTAAGGGTTGTAAAATCCCCCGAGAGCGAGGTTTCTCTTGACT
The DNA here is from genome assembly GCA_017623575.1 of Clostridia bacterium. Lineage (GTDB taxonomy): Bacteria > Bacillota > Clostridia > Oscillospirales > Acutalibacteraceae > UMGS1279. The sequence goes on along the minus strand of JAGAOS010000068.1, from coordinate 11,613 downwards.
CAACAGGTAAAAAGAACGGTCGCGGTGCATATATTTGCCATAGTGCCGATTGCCTTGCAAAGGCAGTAAAAACCAAAAGGCTGGAAAAAGCCTTTTCCATGGCAATACCCGATGATGTTTATGAATCTCTTAAAAAGGAGATGGATTTGCTTGACAGGGGATAAAATACTCACTCTTTTAGGCTTTTGCAGAAAGGCAGGTAAGCTTACGGCGGGTACTGAAAAGGTAACCGAGCTTGTTAAAAAAGGGGTAAGCTGTCTGGTAATGCTTAGCAGTGATATTTCTGCCAAAACCGAAAAAGAGCTTAAATACCATGCAAGCGGTGGAAAAGCGGTTTTTATAAGACTTAATTTTGACCGTAAAACGGTTGCACACGCTACAAAAACTACCGCAGGTGTGCTAGCTACGGCCGACGAAGGCTTTCAAAAAGCGATTTTGCAAGGAGGAAATGTAAATGAGTAAATATAAGGTTAGTGACATAGCAAAGGATTTTGGTGTGTCCTCTAAAGATATAGCCGCAATTCTTGCCCCTTTGGGTGGGGAAGCCAAAAAAAGCTCCAATGTGCTTGAAGAAAAGGAGCTTGATTATATATTCAACAAGCTTACAACCGAGCATTCGGTAGCAAGCTTTGATGCCTATTTTGCCGCAGGCAATGAGGCCAGAGAAAAGGCTAAAAAGGCTGCTAAGGCTGAGCTTGATAAGCTCGAGCAGATTAAAAAGGAAGCAGCTGAGGAGCGCAAAAAGCGTGCCGCAGCTTCAACTGCAGTAGCCTCTACTGAGGAAAAGCCTGAAGAAAAAGCTGAGAAAAAAGCTGAAACTAAAAGCGAAAAGTCTAACAACAAAAAGCAGGATAAAAAACCTGTTCCCGAAAAGCTTGACAAAAAGGTTGAGGTTAAGCAGGAAAAGGCAAAGGAAGATAAGCCTGCCGCAAAAAAAGCAGAGCAAAAGCCTGCTGAAAATAACAAGCCTGCCTTAAAGAAGCCCGAACCTAAAAAGGCGGAGGATAAAAAGCAGGATACCAAAAAGCAGGATAAAAAGCCTGAAAATAAAAAGAACGAGCCTAAGGGTGAGCCTATTGTTATTCCACCTCAGCCAAAAAAGGAAAAGGCAGGCGGTCCCGCACCAAAGCGTGGCCCTCAGGAGGTTCGACGCGTAGATACCAGAGCCAACAATGTTGATATTGAAAAATACAATGAAAAATATGAAAATATTGCTCCTGCAAACACTATGAAGGACAATATGCAGCGAAAAATGAAAATCAAGCAGAAGTCCCGCGATCAGAAGCGCCCACAAAACGCAAAGCGTGAGACCGAGGCTGATCGTATTCGCCGTATGCAGTTAGAAAAAATCAAAAAGACCCCTGTTACTGTTACGGTTGGTGACGAAATAACTGTTGGTGAGCTTGCCGCAGGTCTTAAAAAGACTGCCGCTGAGGTTATTAAGGTTCTTATGAAGCTTGGTGTTATGGCATCTGTTTCTCAAACAATTGACTATGATACCGCCGAAATCGTTGTATTAGAGCTTGGTTGTAAAATCAAAAAAGCGGTTGTTGTTACCATTGAAGAAAGAATTATGGATGATACCGAGGATACAGCAGATAATCTTGTAGAAAGAGATCCTATTGTTGTTGTTATGGGTCATGTTGACCACGGTAAAACCTCCCTTTTGGATGCTATCCGTAATGCAAAGGTTACCGCTACTGAGGCGGGCGGAATTACTCAGCATATCGGTGCTTACCGCGTAAATCATGAGGGTCACAATATCACCTTCCTTGATACTCCCGGTCATGCCGCCTTTACTTCAATGCGTCAGCGCGGCGCAATGTCTACCGATATTGCTATTTTGGTTGTTGCCGCCGATGACGGTATTATGCCCCAGACAGTTGAGGCTATAAACCACGCAAAGGCTGCAAATGTTCAAATAATTGTTGCAATTAATAAAATGGATAAGCCCGAAGCCAACCCCGACAGAGTTAAACAGCAGCTTACTGAACACTCCTTGGTGCCTGAGGAATGGGGCGGCGATGTAATCTGCGTTCCCGTTTCTGCCCATACTCATCAGGGTATTGATGTTCTGCTTGAAAATGTTCTTCTTCTTGCAGAAATGGCAGAGCTTAAGGCTAATCCCGACCGCCGAGCAAAGGGTGTTGTTATTGAAGCCCGTCTTGATAAGGGTCGTGGTCCTGTTGCAACCCTTCTTGTTCAGAACGGTACCCTCAATGCAGGTGATATAGTTGTTGCAGGCACCTCGGTTGGTCGTGTTCGTATTATGACAAATGAAAAGGGTCAGGTTTTAAAAACCGCAGGTCCTTCTGTTCCTGTTGAGATTACAGGTCTTGCAGAGGTTCCCGCCGCAGGTGATGATTTTGATGCCGTTTCGGATGAGCGTCTTGCCCGTCAGCTTGTTGAGCAGAGAAAGCAAAAGGCTAAAGAGGCTCAGTTTAATGCCGCACAGAAAGTTACCTTGGATAACCTCTTCTCACATCTTGAGGATGGCGATATGAAGGAGCTTAATGTTATTGTCAAGGCGGATGTTCAGGGTTCTGTAGAGGCTGTTCGCGAAAGTCTTGAAAAAATCAGCAATGAGGAAGTTCGCGTTAAGGTTATCCACGGTGGCGTTGGTGCTATCAATGAATCCGATGTTATGCTTGCAGGCACCTCCGGTGCAATTATCGTTGGTTTTAATGTTCGCCCCGATGCAGTTGCTAAGGAAACCGCCGAGCGTGACGGTGTGGATATTCGTACCTACCGCGTAATTTATGATTGTATTGAAGAAATTACCGCCGCTATGAAGGGTATGCTTGCTCCTAAATTCCGCGAGGTTGCTCTCGGTCAGATTGAAGTTCGTAATACCTATAAGATTTCCAGCATCGGTACCGTTGCAGGTTGCTATGTAACCGATGGTAAGGTTACCCGTAACGCACAGATTCGAGTAGTTCGTGACGGTATTGTTTTAGCAGAGGATAAAATCGCATCTCTTCGCCGCTTTAAGGACGATGTTAAAGAGGTTGCACAGGGCTATGAGTGCGGTATTACCTTGGAAAAATACGGCGATATTAAGGAAGGCGATGTGTTTGAAGCCTTTGTTATAGAGGAGTACAGAGATTAATTATGGCAGGTTATAAGCACGGAAGAATAACTTCAGATATTCAGTTAGCTATGTCGGAGCTGCTGCGCGAGGTAAAGGATCCTCGCGTCAGCCCTCTTATAGGCGTTGTTAAGGTTGATGTTTCAGGCGATCTTTCCTACGCTACTATTTATGTCAGCGCCATTGATGGTTATGAGGCAACACTTAACTCTGTTAAGGGTCTTAAAAGTGCGGCAGGCTATCTCCGTCGCGAGCTTGGTAGTCGCCTTCGCCTTCGCAAGGTGCCTGAGCTTCGCTTTGTTGCCGATGATTCCATTATAAAAAGCGCAGAGATTATGAATATAATTGAATCCTTTGATAAAAAGGAAAACAACTCTCCCAACGAGGATGATTAATTTGGAAAATTCAAATAACAATCTTTTTATTGAAATTTCAAAAGCGGCGGATTTTTTCAAATCTAAGGATAATTTTGTTATTCTTACGCATATGAATCCCGATGGCGATACACTAGGCTCAGGCTTTGGTCTTGCTATGCTTTTGGATCGTATGGGTAAAAAATCAACCGTTATCTGTTCAGATGAAATTCCCCAAAAATATGAGTATTTCACATCCCTAGCGCCGCAGAATGCCGATTTTAATAAAAAAACCACAGTAGTTGCTGTGGATGTTGCTGATGTTAAGCTTCTTGGCAGGCTGGAGGAAAAGTATGCGGGCAGTGTAGAACTTTGTATTGACCACCATTTTTCAAATATAGGCTATGCAGAAGCCACATATCTGGATAGTAATGCTGCTGCCAATTGTGAATGTATTTATGATTTGGCAAAGGCGCTTGGGGTTGAAATTGACAAGGATATTGCCCTTGCACTTTACACAGGTATTTCTACCGATACCGGATGCTTCCGTTTTTCCAATACCACCGCAAAAACCCATCGTATAGGTGCCAATTTAATGGAGTACGGTATTGATACCGCTGAAATTAACCGCATTATGTTTGAAACCAAAAGTCGTATTCGCGTTGAGCTTGAAAAAATGGCTTTGGATGCTATGGAATTTCATTTTGATGGTAAATGCGCCGTTATAACCGTAACCCGCGAAATGTATGAAAAAACAGGCTGTAAGGATGAGGATTTAGAGGGTATTACATCTATTTCTCGAAGTATAGAAGGGGTTATTGTTGGCGTAACATTAAGAGAGAGGGAAGAGGGCGGCTTTAAAATATCGGTTCGCACCTATCCCCCGGTGGATGCATCTGCAATCTGTAAGCGAGTAGGCGGCGGCGGTCATATCCGTGCCGCAGGCTGTCAGCTTGGCCCCGAATACAACGCCAAGCAGGCCGTTGCTGAAATGCTTATGCATGTAAAGGCAGTTATGGAGGAAGATTTTGCAGGGACTGTTACTGATAAATAAGCCAAAGGGTTTAACTTCCTTTGGTGTTGTGGCAAAAATCAAATGGTTGCTTCATACAAAAAGGGTGGGTCATACAGGTACTTTGGACCCCATGGCAACGGGTGTGCTTCCCGTATTAGTAGGCAGACCCACCGTACTTTGCAGCCATTTGTTGGATGCTGATAAAGAATACATTGCAACCGTAAGACTTGGAATTACCACCGATACGCTGGATATAACAGGTAATGTTTTATCTGAATGTGATGTTACCGTTACAAAGGAGCAGCTTGTTTCAACCCTGCGGGGCTTTATGGGCAAGCAGCTTCAAACTCCACCTATGTATTCTGCAATTAAAAAGAACGGTGTCCGCCTTTATGATTTGGCTCGCGAGGGCAAAGATGTTGAACGCGAGCAGAGGGAAATAGAGATTCTGGAGCTTGAGCTTTTAGAGTTTAAAGAAAATGAATTTAAAATAAGGGTGCTTTGCTCTAAGGGTACCTATATTCGCTCTCTTGCAGATGATATAGGCAAAAAATTAGGTACGGGCGCCACTTTAACCGAGCTTCAGCGCACAAAAACTGCAGGCTTTAGCATTAATGAATGTGTGGATTTAGATTTTCTCACACCTGAAAATGCTTCTTCATTTTTAAAATCTGCCGAAAACGCAGTTATTAATTATCCCGAAATTATTGTTTCCGATAAACAGGCAGAACGCTTTGTAAACGGTGGCGAGCTTTCGTTGGAGCGGCTTCATTTTAACGCTCAGCCAAATAACGCCGAAATATATAGGGTAAAAAACTGTAATCGTTTTTTAGGCTTGGGTGAAGTGGTAAGTGAAAAATCTGCCCTTAAAATAAAGTGCCTTACCTATCATCCTTCTGATGAAGTATAATATATTTATTTTGATTTTTTACAAAGGATTTTTAAAGAAAGGAAGTGCAGTATGCCCGAATATGCTCTTGCCCTAGGTACCTTTGACGGACTTCATTTAGGGCATAAAGCTGTACTGGAAAATATAATAAAAAAAGGTTTAACACCTATTGTTCTTACCTTTAATACGCCACCTAAATCGGGCGAAAATCCAAATCTTATTATGTCTTCAAACGAAAAAATTGAAAGACTTAAAGCTCTTGGTATCAGAGCTGATATTATGGATTTTGAAAAGGTTAAGGATACCTCTCCTGAAGATTTTTTATCCTTTATTCAAAAAGAATATTCGCCGAAAATAATTACAACGGGTTATAATTTTCGCTTTGGAAAGGGCGCCGCAGGCGATGCTGAAATGCTTGGTAAGTTTTGCAAAGCTAACGGTATTAAGTATGTTTGCACCAATGCCGTTTTAAAGGATGGCAAACCCGTTTCCAGCACCCGAATAAGGGAGCTTATTTCAAATGGAAATGTAAAAAAAGCCAGTGAAATGCTTGGTGGGTATTTTTCCTTTTCGGGCGTGGTCGGTCACGGGGATGAGCGAGGCAGAACAATTGGATTCCCAACAGTAAATGTTCCTTATCCTAATAGCCTTGTTACTCCCAAATTTGGTGTTTATGCAAGTATCACCGAATACAGAGGTGAGCTCTTAAAGTCGGTTACTGATATAGGTATTCGCCCTACCTTTGAAACAGATTATGTAATAAGCGAAACCAATATAATAAATTTTAATAATGATATATATGGGAAAAAAGTGCGGATTTACCTTGTTGATTTTATAAGAGATGAAACAAAATTCGCCGGTATAAATGACCTACAAAGAGCCATAGCTGCCGATAAGGAAATAGCCGTAGCTCTTTTAGAGAATATTAATTTTTAAATTTTGTAGGCAAAAACAATTAAATCAATTTTCTTCTATTTCAGAAAGGAGATTTCAAAATGCAAGAATTTAATGATCTTTGTATGGGATGTATGAGCGCTTTAAGTGGTGATAAGGTTTGCTCTGCCTGTGGTTTTGACAGCAGTGCTTATAACGAACCTAACGCACTGCCTCTTCGCACAATGCTGGCAGGCAGATACCTTGTTGGTAAGGTGCTCAGCACAACGGGTGAGGGTATTAACTACCTCAGCCTTGATACCGTTACAGAATCGGTTGTTAAAATAACCGAGTATTTTCCTGCGGGAATATGCCGCAGAAACAGTGACTCTACCGTTAGCATAAGCGGTGACACATCATATGTTTATAATGATGGTATTTTAAAGTTTATTGATTTACATAAAAAACTTGCCGGACTTTCGGATGTTTCTGCAGTTTACAGAATTATTGATATTTTTGAGGTTAATAATACCGCTTACAGCATTACAGAGTATTTGCCCGGTATAAGCTTTAAGGAGTTTTTAATCCGCAATGGCGGCGTTCTTAAATGGGAACAGATTCGTCCTTTGTTTTTACCCCTTGTAAATGCAGTTCGCACCCTTCATAAAAACGGAATAATACATGGTGGAATTTCCCCCGAAACTCTTATTGTTGGTCGTGACGGAAAAATGCGAATTTCTGATTTCTGTATTTCAGAGGTCCGCAATGCCCGCAGTGAAATGACAGCTCAGCTTTATCCCGGATTTGCGGCTATTGAGCAGTATCGTGGTGAAGAAATCACCCCCGCTACCGATGTTTATGCTGTTGCGGCAATCCTTTTCCGTACCCTTACAGGTAACCCGCCACCTGATTCCAAGCAGAGAACAGAAAAAGATAATATGTCTTTTTCCCGCTCGGTTGCAGAGCAGGTTCCAAGAAATGTTTTGGTCGCTATGGCAAATGCCCTTCAGCTGGAACCCGAAAAGCGTACCGCTACTATGGATGAATTCCGCGAAAATATTCAGGGGGCAGAACCCTCTGAGCCTGTTCAGGCACCAAAAAACAATGGCAAAAACAACAAAAAGCCAAGCAGCAATAAAAAGTATGTTTTAATAGCCGCATTGGCTACCGCTTTAATTTTGGCGATTATTGCAGGCGTATTCTATGTTCTTACTCTAAATAATTCTGATGAAACTGTATCTTCTTCCTCAGAAATGCAAATAAGTCAGGAATCTTATCTTACCATAGATGCTTCGTCAACACCTGAAAAGCATATGTCTGTGCCCGATTTTTCAGGTAAGTCTGTAGCAGAATTGCTGGAAAATAATGAGTATGCTGAATGGTTTGATTTTAAGGTAGTTAAAAAAGAATATAACAACAAGGTATCCAGAGGAAAAATTTGTGCACAATCGGTGCAAATCGGCACTGCCGTTAAAAAGGGTACGGTTGTAGAGTTTACAGTAAGCCTGGGCCCTGAGCAGATTACCGTACCAAAAGCGCTTAAGGGTATGCATAAGGATCAGGCTCTTATTGAGGCATTAAGACTTGGCATTGATTATGATAATATTACCATTGTTGGTAAGCTGGGTGACGAAACAACAGAGGAGTTCGTTGTTTTTGAAACATCACCTGCAATGGGAACCAGAATGAATCCTGATCAGCGTCTTACCATTTATTACAATACAAATGTTGTTGTACCGGAGTCTTCCTCTGAACCCGAAACATCTTCAGAAGATGATTATAATAATTTTCCTTGGTAACTGAAATGAAAAAATATATTTTAGCTTTAGATCAAGGCACAACCAGCTCCCGCGCAATTATATTCTCCCGCGCGGGAGAAATTGTATCCACTGCATCCAAAGATTTTAAACAGCTTTTTCCCATTCCCGGTTGGGTAGAGCAGGACCCTATGGATATTTTAAACAGTCAGATTTATTCCCTTAAAAAAGCGGTTGAGGATAAAAATATCTGTCCTGCCGATATTGCAGCAGTTGGTATTACCAATCAACGCGAAACGGTTATAGTTTGGGAAAAATCAAGCGGCAAACCAATTTGCAATGCCATTGTGTGGCAGTGCCGCCGTACTGCGGAATATTGTGAAAATCTTAAGGCGCGGGGATTGGAAAATTATATCCGCGAAATTACAGGCTTGCCCATAGATGCTTATTTCAGCGGCACCAAAATCAAGTGGATTTTGGATAACATACCAAATGCCCGAAGCAAAGCAGAGGCGGGCGAGCTGCTTGCAGGTACGGTGGATAGCTGGCTTATATGGAATCTTACGGGCGGCAAACACCATATTACCGATGTTTCCAATGCATCGCGTACCATGCTTTTTGATATAAACCGTCTGGAGTATTCCAAAAAGCTTTGTGAAACTATGGGAATACCAATGAGTATGCTCCCAAAGGTTGTTTCTACAAGTGAAGTTTACGGTGAAATTGATTGTCCCCATTTGCCGGAATATAAGGGAATACCAATTTGCAGTGCAGTTGGCGACCAGCAGGCAAGCCTTTTTGGTCAATGCTGTTTTGAAACGGGAGATGCAAAAAATACCTACGGCACAGGTTGTTTCACCCTTATGAATATTGGAAACAAGCCAATTTTATCCAAGAATTTAATTACAACGGTTGGTTGGAAAATTGGTGAAAAAACCGTTTATGCCGCCGAGGGAAGCGTATTTAATGCAGGTTCCTCTATAAAGTGGCTTCGTGATGAGTTGGGTATAATTTCCGCTCCAAAAGAATGCGATGAGCTTGCCGAAACTCTTTCAGATAATGGCGGAGTTTATTTTGTTTCGGCATTTACGGGGCTTGGCGCACCTCATTGGGATATGTATGCCAGAGGTACACTTACAGGTCTTACCCGCGGCTCAGGTAGGGCTCATATTTGTCGTGCCGTTTTAGAGGGAATTGCCTATCAGGTAACCGACCTTGTTCGCTCTATGGAGCAGGAATTCGGTTGCCCAATAACCGTAATAAAGGTGGATGGCGGCGCTTCAGTAAGCCGATTTTTAATGCAATTTCAGGCGGATTTACTTCGCATAGATGTAAAAAGACCCCCCGTAACCGAGGCAACCGCCTTTGGTGCCGCCTGCCTTGCGGGTCTTGCAGTAGGATTTTGGAAGGACACTGCCGAAATCGCGCAGATGGTTGAAAATAAAGGGTATACAGTATTTTCACCTGAGCTTTCTTTGGCAGATGCAGACACCCTTTATTCCGAGTGGCAAATAGCAGTAAAGCGTGCAAAAAGCAATATTTAAGATTTACGAGTATTTTAACGCAGCAGAGGGAAAAATCAACCCGTCAAAATCGGGTTCGTTTACTATCTCTCTGCTAAAGCCGAGGAGTAAACTATATGCGTGATACAATTGTTTTAGCGGTTTGTGTTTTTCTTGTTGTAGTGCTGATAATTGCAGTTATTAAGGTCAGCAACTCAAATTCTGACACCTATTCAGAGGATGATAAAAAGCTTAATCAGGTTTTAAACGGTCTTAATTATGAGTGCAACCTTATTTGCGAGGATTGGCCTGATGCGGTTTTTGCAATAGAATTTAACACCATTCCCGCCAAGGGTATAATAGAAAAAATTCACAGCAGCTTAGTGGATTTTATAAACAACTATAATCAGCAGGCCGAAAAAAGCTCAGCTGGGGTTATTCATTATATCTCGGAGCCGGGCGATTTTGAGGATGCTCCCGATAATTTAACCCTTCATATTGATTTTGGTAGCGCCGACCCTATAGTTATTGCTGATGTTTTAAATATCTTCAACCAAAAAGAGTTTTACATAGGCAGTATAACGGTAGAATAGGTATAGAAATTAACCTGTTAATACTCTAATTTATTTAAAGGGGTAACTGTATGAGTGATTTGGTAACAAAAAAAGAGTTGCTTTTTAAACTGCCGGAGAAGAGAAAAAACAGAGCTTGCTTTTTTGTGTTTTCATTTTTAAGCCTTGCAGTTATGGTTTTAATATTTTTGTTTTCAAATCAAACTGCAGGTGAATCGTCAAATTTAAGTGGTTCCTTTGTTGAGTTTTTAATTGAGCATATAGGCGGAATACTAGCAGAAAAAATTATTGTGTTGACAGTTTATGTAAGAAAATTTGCTCACTTTTTTCTTTTTGCGGTTTTAGGTGTTTTTGTTACATCGGCTGCAATCAATCTAAAAAGCAAAAATTGGGTTAAGCTATTAAGTGTGGCATTATTTGGTCTTTTTTATGGCATTAGTGATGAAGTGCATCAGCTTTTTATTAAGGGCAGAAGCTGTGAAATTACTGATGTTCTGATTGATTTTGGCGGATTTGTTTTTGGAATGTGTGTAGCATTGCTCGTTTATAGGATTTTATGTTTTTTTGCTTTAAAAAACAAAAAAATTTAAATTTTGATTTTTGCACTTGAAAAAGTTAAAGTATTAGTATAAAATAGTTTAGAAATTTATTAGTTATGGAGAATTAAAATGAAGTGTATTTATGAAGGCAAGGTTTTGCATATGATGCCCATTCCAAGCGGAATAGTGGCTGCCGTTCTTACCGATATAACCGAGGATGGCAAAATGGCGGTTGAATACCGTATGATATCGCTGGAAACAGGTCAGGTTCAAAGAATAACAAACAGTGTTTATCTTTTGGCAAAATTCGGCGCATCACATAAATCGGCAGAGCTTCAGGTAACAAATCATCTTACCTGCCGTACCTGCCCACTGCCTGACGGCGAGTTGTTTACGGTTGAAGAGGATTTTAGCGCAAAGGTGCTGGATTCAGATGGCTTTGCAAGGTGGGTAGGCGTTGTTAAATATAAGGGCGAAGCCCCTGCTGATGCTGTTTTTGACGGAAAACACATCTGGGTATCCTTTACAGAAAACAATGCTTTGATTCGTTTAGACCCCGCATCTATGCGTGAGGAGCTGCGCATCGGCGGCAAAAAGGGTGAAACGGGCTTTTGCAGTCCTGTTGGTATTTTTGCTGAGGGAGAGGAGCTTTTTGTTTCTAACAGCAACTCACATCAGATTTGGAAAATTCACACCCGCACATATGAAGCGGGGGAATATATAACCTTTGATGAACCCGTTTACGATTATTGCAAATGCCACGGCAGAGAGATTGTTTTGTTGGAATCGGGTATATACGATTTATAAATTTTAAAATAAAAAAATCTGCAATAAAATGCGAAAAAAGCATTTTTATTGCAGATTTTAATTTTGTTTTGTATAATAAAAGACTAACTATTAAAAGTCAAGTCTAAAAATTAAAAAATGTTGTGAATTGTATGACGGCAAAAAAGGCATAACAAAACAGACGTCAAAGACGCCGAATTTCAAACAATTAGGAAAATCAGGTTTTTGCTATGTAAGAT
>JAGAOS010000067.1 GCA_017623575.1 Clostridia bacterium | reverse complement strand
ATGTTTGTAGAGCATATTTGGTCCTCCGTTCATGGTTACTAGTCATTTCCATTTTAACGGATTTTTGCCAAATATGCTCTACTTTTTTAATTTTTTTCTTGTAAGCTCTATTTGGTTACCCCAACATTTATTATAGAGCCATTTTATATAACTTAATAAAAAAAACATTATCTTGTTATGTGCGAAAAAATTTCGCAAAAATATAGTGACAAATCCTTTAACTTTTGGTATAATAAATAGGTATACTAAATTTGGAGAGTAATGTTATGAAGCTTTTGGCAATTGACGGAAACAGTATTGTAAATCGCGCTTTTTATGGTATTAAGCCATTAACCACAAAGGATGGGCAGTTTACCAATGCAATTTACGGTTTTATGAATATTTTAAACAGTCTGATTCTGCGTGAAAATCCGGATGGTGTAGCCGTTGCCTTTGACCTTAAGGCGCCAACCTTCCGCCATAAGATGTATGATGAATATAAAGCAGGCAGAAAGCCCATGCCGGAGGAGCTTGCTTCCCAGCTTCCTGTTCTAAAGGAGCTGTTAAAGCTTTTTGGTTATACCACTATTGAACTCGAGGGCTATGAAGCAGACGATATTCTGGGAACTCTTAGTCTGGCGGCTGAGCAGAATGATGATGTTTGTGTTATCTCTACGGGCGATCGCGACAGCCTTCAGCTTGTATCCGAGCATACTACAGTGCTTCTTGCCGCCACTAAAATGGGTAAACCTGAAATCATTCCCTGCACCCCCGATTATATAATGAAAAAATATGGTCTTACTCCGCCGCAGATGATCGAGCTTAAGGCTCTGATGGGTGATTCAAGCGATAATATTCCGGGTGTTGCGGGCGTTGGTGAAAAGACCGCCACTGACCTTATTCAAAGATTCAATAGTATTGATTATATTTATGAAAATCTTGCCGAGCTGGATATTAAAGAGGGCGTAAGAAATAAGCTTGCCGCCGATAAATCCAATGCATTTTTAAGCAAGGAGCTAGGTACTATTTGTCGTCAGGTGCCCATTTCTCTTAATTTTTCAGATTACGCCTTTAAACCTCAGAATAAACCCGCCTTGGCGGCGATGCTTAGAAAACTGGAATTTTATAAAATGCTAAGTCAATTAAATCTTGCCGATGTTGTAGCTGAGGAAGATAATACGGAAAAATCCGAGCCTGACAAAAATTTTAAAATCATCTCTTTTTCAGAACTCTTGAATAAAATAACAAGCGAAACAATCTTAACTGTAAGTCCAAAGGAAAATACACTTTATTTTGCCGTGGATGAGTTTTTATCCAAGGCAGAAATTGACGAAAATCAAAATGCTTTATCAACTATTTTCGCTAAAGAAAATCTTAAAATAAACGCTGTAGACAGTAAACAGATTTATAAGCTTCTGTCAAACATTTGCCCTATGCCACTTGTTTATTTTGATGTTACTCTGGCAGGGTATTTATGCTCTCCCTCCTCTAATTCCTACGATGTACCGCGTCTTGCAAATGAATATTTAAAGCAGAGCTTTACTGTAGAAAGCTCAGATGATGAGCATTTTACAGAGCTTGCTCAGGCGGCAATGCTTTATGAACCTCTTTCAAAAGAAATTAAGCAAACCGAAATGGAAATGCTGCTTAATGAAATTGAAATACCTCTTGCAAGGGTTCTTGCAGAAATGGAGCAGGTTGGTTTTAAGCTGGATACCGACGGAATTGCTCATATGCACGAAACCCTTAATGAGCGCACTTCTGAGCTTGAAAAAGAAATTTACAAGCTTGCAGGTGAAACCTTTAATATAAAATCTCCCGCGCAGTTAGGTGTTATCCTTTTTGAAAAGCTTGGCCTTAAGTCGGGCAAAAAAACTAAAAGCGGTTATTCCACAACTGCCGAAATTTTAGAAAAACTGCGTAATGACCACCCAATTGTGGGTTTGGTTTTAGAGTACAGAACAATAACCAAGCTTAATTCCACCTATTGCGAAGGTCTTTTAAAGGCGGTGGGTGAGGATGGCAGGGTTCGTTCAACCTTTAATCAAACCGAAACCAGAACTGGTAGAATTTCATCCTTAGAGCCTAACCTACAAAATATTCCAGTACGCAGGGCAGAGGGCAGAGAGCTTAGAAAATTCTTTGTGGCAAAGGAAGGCTACCTTTTGGTGGATGCCGACTATTCACAAATTGAACTACGCGTTTTGGCTCATTTGGCTCGCGATAAGGCAATGATTAATGCCTTTAATAATGGGGAGGATATTCACACAAAAACCGCGGGCGAGGTGTTTAATATGCCACCTCTTTTGGTTACTCCCAAAATGCGCAGCAGCGCAAAGGCTGTAAACTTTGGTATTGTTTACGGTATTGGAGCTTTTTCACTGAGTCAGGATATAGGTGTTTCCCGCGCCGAGGCTCAAAAGTATATAGATGGTTATTTTGCAACCTATCCGGAAATCGCAAAATATATGAATGATGCAGTAGAAACGGCAAGGGAAAAAGGCTATTCTGCCACAATGTTTGGTCGCAGACGCTATCTTCCCGAGCTTAACAGTTCAAATCATAATTTGCGTGCTTTTGGTGAAAGGGTGGCGCGGAATATGCCTATTCAGGGCACCGCCGCCGATATTATTAAGCTTGCAATGATAAAAACCCGCGATAAGTTGCTTGAAAGTGGACTTGATGCCCGCGTTATTCTTCAGGTGCACGATGAGCTTATTGTTGAGGCAGAGGAGAGCGTTGCAAAAGAGGCGGGCAGAATTTTAGAGCAGGAAATGGAAAATGCCGCCAAACTTCTTGTACCACTTTTGGTAGACATTCATCGCGGCAAAGATTGGTTTACAGCAAAGGGCTAATGTTATGAAAAAAATAATTTTTGTATGTACAGGCAATACCTGTCGCAGTCCAATGGCTATGTTTTTGTTTAATAAAATCGCTCACGAAAGAGGACTTAATTGGGAGGCAGATAGTGCAGGACTTGCCGCTTATGGTGACCCAATTAATGTAAATTCGGTAAAGGCTTTAGCGAAAATAGGTATTAATAATATTGATTATACATCAAAAAGGCTGAATTTTTATATGGTTGATGAGGCTGAACTTATTGTAGTTATGACCTCAGAGCATAAAAATATTCTTATAGCATCAGGGGTGGATGAACAAAAAATCCAATTGCTTGGTAATGGTATACCCGACCCTTACGGTGGAGATGGAGAGGTGTACGCCCTTTGCCTTGATGATATAGCCGATGGAATTGAAGAACTTTTAAAAGGGGATGCTTTTAATTGATTGAGCGTTCAACCGATCTAAAAAAAGATGCTGTATTCATTGCAGAAATTGAAAAGCATTGTTTTTCCACCCCTTGGACAGAAGAACAGGTAAAATCCTCAGATGATTCAACCGTGTTTTTCTTGGCAAGGGTAGATTCAAAGGTTGTTGGTTATGGCGGTATGTACAGCGTGTTGGATGAGGGCTATGTAACCAATATAGGTGTTCTGCCCGATTTTCGCAGGCGAGGTATCGGTGCAGAGCTGGTTAATGAGCTTTTAAAATATTCAAAAGAAAAAAAGCTGGCTTTTTTAAGCTTAGAGGTCAGGGTATCCAATACTGCCGCCATTGAGCTTTATAAATCCTTTGATTTTAAAGAGGTTGGAAAACGCAAAAACTTTTATCACGCACCCAAAGAGGATGCGCTTATTATGACGAGGTATTTTGTTTATGAATGAAAAAATAATTTTGGCAATTGAAAGCTCCTGTGATGAAACTGCAGTTGCAGTAACTCAGGGCAGAAAGGTGCTTTCAAGCGTTATTGCCTCACAGGTAGAGGAGCATAAGCTGTATGGCGGTGTTGTTCCCGAAATAGCTTCCCGCCGTCACGCTGAGGCAATATATGGTTTAACAGAGCAGGCTTTAAGCGATGCGGGAATAACAAGGCAGAATATTGATGCTGTTGCAGTTACCACCGCTCCCGGACTTATAGGTGCCCTTTTGGTGGGGGTAAACTTCGCTAAAGGTCTTGCTATGTCCTTGGGGGTTCCTCTTATTCCCGTTCACCACTTAAGGGGGCATATTGCCGCAAATTACATAACCGCGCCCGATTTAAAACCACCTTTTTTATGTCTTTTGGTATCGGGCGGAAATTCTGTGGTTGCTCTTGTCAGGGATTATACCGATTTTGAAATTCTCGCTCGTACCCGCGATGATGCGGCGGGTGAGTGCTTTGATAAAGCCGCCCGTGCTATGGGACTTTCATATCCCGGCGGTGTTACCTTGGATAAAATCGCAACAGTTCCCGATTTTAAAAAATATCCTTTGCCTTTTCCCCGCGTGGAGGATAGTGAATACGATTTTAGCTTTTCGGGTCTTAAAACAGCGGTAATTAACACACTTCATAATGCAGAGCAAAAGGGTGAAAAGGTTGATATACCTGTTATTGCAGCAACCCTCAGAAGTAGAGTTTGTGATATGCTTCAACATTCCACCTTTGCTTTGGCAGAAAAGTACAATATTAAAACAGTTGTGATTGCAGGCGGTGTTTCTGCTAATAGTGAGCTTAGAAAACGAATGAAAGAGGCAGCCAATAAAAACGGAATAGACCTTTATTATCCTGAGCTTTGCTATTGCGGTGATAACGCCGCAATGATAGGTGTTCAGGCGGCATATGAAACAAAAATAGCTGATATGACCCTCAACGCTCGCGCTACAATGGGTATACATGAGGAATTTTAATTACTTCATTCGGAGGAAAAAATAATGCGTCAAAAAAGGATTGCCGCCATTCACGATATTTCGGGTGTTGGTAAATGCTCGCTTACTGTGGCATTGCCAATAATTTCGGTGGCAGGTATTGAATGTTGCGCTTTGCCAACAGCACTGCTTTCTACCCATACGGGTGGTTTTAAAAATATTTATATTGAAGACCTTACAAAGGGAATTATGCCTATAGCCAAGCATTGGAAGTCGGAGGGCTTTGAGTTTGATGCTATATATTCGGGTTATCTTGGCTCAATGGAGCAGGTAGACCTTATAAAGCAGTGTGTAAATGTTTTAAAAGGTGATAACACTTTGTTGGTTGTTGATCCTGTTATGGGCGATAATGGAAAACTTTATCAAACATTTTCGCCTGAATTTCCTTTTAAAATGCGGGAACTATGTGCCTTAGCAGATGTAATAACACCAAATGTAACCGAAGCCTGTTTAATGCTTAATGAGGAGTACAAGGCGCCGCCTTACAATAAAGCTTATATTGAAGGCTTGCTTAAAAAGCTTTCAAAAATCTGTAAAGGAACCATAGTTTTAACGGGCGCCTGCCTTAATGAAAAAGAGCAAGGTGCGGCGGCTTACAGTTCTGAGGATGGAAAAATCAGTTTTGTTTCTTGTCCTAAAATATCGGGAATTTATCATGGCACCGGTGATGTTTTTGCCAGCGTTTTTGTTTCATTAATGGTGCTTGGCAGGGGTATGGAAAAAGCTCTGAAGGCGGCGGTTGAGTTTACCTGCCTTGCTATTGAAAACACCCAAAAAAATATGCCCGAGCTATGGTACGGTGTTAATTTCGAAGGTGTACTGCCGAAGCTTATAAAGCTGTTGGAGGAATAAATATGGATGAGCGATTTTTAAGAACAGCCGCGCTTATAGGTGATGCTTCGGTAGAAATCCTTGAAAAAAGCAGGGTGCTTTTATTCGGTCTTGGCGGTGTTGGCTCTTTTGTGGCAGAGGCACTTGTTCGAAGCGGAGTAGGTGAGCTTGATATTTATGATAATGACAGGGTTGATATTACCAATATAAATCGTCAGCTTATTGCTTTAGAAGCCACTGTCGGAAGGCTAAAAACAGAGGTTACTGCCGAACGCTTAAAGCAAATAAACCCAAATGTTAAGGTTTTGGAACACCCTGTTTTTGTAACACCAAAAGAAACCGAAAAAATTGATTTTACAAAATATGATTATGTTGTAGATGCAATTGATAATGTTACAGCAAAAATTGCTATATGCCAAAAGTCAAGAGAACATGGTATACCAATTATTTCGGCAATGGGCGCGGGTAATAAATTAGATCCCACAAAATTTGAAATTGCTCCTATTGAAAAAACCAGTGGTTGCCCTCTTGCAAGGGTGATGAGGCTGGAGCTCAGAAAAAGAAATATCAAGGGCGTAAAGACCGTATTTTCAAAGGAGCCGGCAGTAAAAAGTAATCTGCCGGAAAGCTCACCTGCAAGTATAGCCTTTGTACCGTCGGTAATGGGACTTATAATAGCCGGTGAAGTAATAAAAGACTTAATAAATAAAAAGGAAGGTTCAGAACAATGACTTTAAAGGATGTAGCGTTAAAAGCAAATTGCTCGGTAGCAACCGTTTCAAAGGCGCTTAAAAACAGTAGTGAAATAAGCAGTGATGCCAAGCAGAGAATCCTTGCCGTTGCAAAGGAGTGCGGATACCTTAAAAAAGCAACCACCCGTACGGCTGTTTTAGGTGGCTTTAAAACAGTGATTTTTAATGATGTAAAGGGTGAATTCTTAAAGCTCTATTCAGATTTACAAAAGCTTGCCAAAAAGCAGGGGCTTATTGCTCTTTATGTATCAATAAGCGAAAAAGATTCTTTAGAGCTTATGGGTCAATTAGGTGCATTAGGACTCATTATAAAAGGGGGTTCATCAGCATCCGCCAATGAAAAGGTTTTTGTTTTGAATAACGAGCTTTCTGATGTTGTTCCATTTTTAAAAGAAATAACCGCATTTATGCCAAAAAGACCTTCCAGAGCAGCATCGTCAGAAACCAAAAAGAAGGTTAAAAAGCCTGCAGAAAGCAACAAGAAAAAAGCAATAGATAAAGCAAAAAAGCAGGAGCCTGTTGTACAGAAAAAAGAGGAAATATGGTTGCTGTAAAAAGTATAGCAATTATGAAGCTTTTAATTAGTTAATTAAATTGAACAAAACAAACATTTAATGGTTATATTGCAAATAATCTGGATGGAAATTTGTGTAATTTTCACATAAAAATAATCTTGAAATATTTTCTCTTGACAAATAAAAGCAAACCATATATAATATGTATATATGATATAGCAGATTATGTTAAGTTGTATCAGATTATATCTTCAATTATTTAGGAAAGAGGTATATTTATTATGAAAAAGTTTTTAGGATTTCTTTTTGCAGTTTGTTTGGTAGCTATGCTCATCGTAACTCCTATTGGTGCGCTTGCTGAGGGTCAAGATGTTGATATCGATATGGGTGGTCCCCGTGTAGAGCTTACCAACCCCGGCGATATAAACGGTGATGGTTCTGTAAACCTTAAGGACCTTGTTGTTCTTGCACAGGTTCAGGCTGGTTGGGAAAATGTAAATCACCGCGCAGAAGCTGTTGATACTAATGGCGATGGATATTTCACACTTGATGATGTTACTCACTTCGCACAGTATCTTGCAGGTTGGGGTGTAGAGCTCGGCGTTTACGAGTATGTAGCATAATTAATATTTGTAATTAAAAGGAGTGGCTTGAGCCACTCCTTTTTTTATGCCGTAATTTTCGTATCTTGAATATGTATGAATCACAGTTTATATAGTTTCATAACAGGAATAGGTATGTATTACTTATAAATCTTGGCAGAATATTAAGTTATTTTAAAGCTATATTTGGTAATTGTTAATCTTGAATTGAAAAATAGGCTATGTTATAATTCTAAAGTGAAATTTTTTAAAAGAGGTTGATTTACTTTGAATATTTTGCTTTCAGTATCGGTAGCGTTATTGGCAGGTCTATTAATGACCCGTTTGTTTAAACACTTAAAGTTGCCTTCGGTTACGGCATACCTTGTTGCGGGTGTGCTTATAGGTCCCTACTGCATAGGCGCTTTGGGAATTGGCGGATTGGGCTTTGAAAGCCATAGTTCGGTTGAGGCGCTTTCCCTTATTTCTGAAGTTGCTTTGGGTTTTATAGCCTTTTCAATAGGTAATGAGTTCCGACTGGATGACCTTAAAAAAACAGGTAAGCAGGCGCTTGTAATTGGTATTCTTCAGGCACTTGGCGCCCTTTTAGTTGTAGATGTTGCCCTTATTGGTATGCATTTTGTTATGCCCGATAAAATCTCAATCCCACAGGCAATTACCCTTGGCGCAATAGCTACTGCAACCGCCCCCGCCGCTACACTTATGGTTGTTCGTCAGTATAAGGCAAAGGGTCCGCTTACAAAGCTTTTGCTTCCTATAGTTGCATTGGATGATGCCGTAGGTCTTGTAGCCTTTGCCGTATCCTTTGGAATTGTCAAAACTCTTATAAGCGGCGAGATTGATGTTATATCAATTATAGTTAATCCTTTGGTGGAAATTATTTGCTCCCTTGTACTTGGAGCAATAATGGGTTTTGTGCTTACCCATTTGGAAAAGCTTTTCAATTCCAATACAAATCGTTTGAATCTTACAATCGCATTTGTGTTTTTAACCGCATCAATTTCAATGATAGATTTTCATATAGGCGTAGTACATATTCAGTTTTCATCCCTTCTTGTATGTATGATGCTGGGTACTGTGTTCTGTAATATCTGCCCCTTATCTCACGATTTAATGGCGGCTTCTGATAAATGGACTTCTCCATTATTTGCGCTTTTCTTTGTAATCAGCGGTGCTGAGCTGGAGCTTTCTGTTTTTACAGATGTGGCAATAGTTATAATTGGCGTTGTATATATCGCGTTTCGTTGCATAGGCAAGTATTATGGAGCCTCATTTAGTGCAAGGGCAGTAAAATGCAGTCCTGAAATTTGCAAATATCTTGGTGTTACACTTTTTCCGCAGGCGGGTGTTGCGCTTGGTATGTGCGCCACCGCAATGCAGATTGGCGCAGAGGGAAGTCTTATTCGCAATATAACCCTTTTTGCAGTTTTAGTCTATGAATTGTTTGGACCCGTATTTACACGAATGGCACTTACCGCCGCAGGCGAAATCAAGCCCATTTCTGATGAGGTTAAAATGCGCCGTCAAACCAAGCTTGATGCCGCTAAAAATAAAGATTCCGAATAAAGGTGAAATGTATTTATGAATATAAAAGGTGCTATTTTTGATTTTGACGGTACCTTGGGTGATTCCCTGGGATATTGGGAGTGGCAGTATGCCGAGCTCAGCCGTATTTTTTGTAACGGCAAGAAAATTGAGCTTACTTCAGAGGATGATAAAAAGTTCCGCACCTCTCTTATAACAGACAGTATGAAGCTTTTACATAAAAAATATGGTGTTGCCGAGAGTGCTGAAATACTTATAAATTATGTAAATGACAGCATAAAAAACTTTTATTTAAATGAGGTTAAACCCAAGGCAGGCGTTGTGCAGTATCTGGATTATTTAAAAGCCAAGGGTGTAAAGATGTGTATAGCTTCCGCAACAGCAGAAAATGAGCTTAAGTTAGCGGTAGAAAGCTGTGGACTCGGAAAATATTTTAGCAAGCTTTTTTCCTGCTCTACCTTAGGCTTTGGTAAAGAAAAACCTGATATTTTTTTAATGGCTAAGGATTTTCTTGGTACCGAAATAAACGAAACATGGGTTTTTGAGGATTCAGTTTTGGCGCTTCAAACCTCAAAAAAAGCAGGCTTTAAAACTGTGGGCATTTTTGATAAGAATAACCCCTATACCGCCGAACAAATTGCAGAGTACTCAACCATTTTTATTGGCGAAAACCAAACTCTTGCAGATTTAATTGGAGAATAGTTGAATAGATAGCAAAAAAAGGCTACGGCGCTTAAAATGCACCGTAGCCTTTAAATATCTACCTGTTAAAATACATCTCTTATATCGGTATAGCCTTCGCTTTCCAAAAGCTCTTTTTGGCGCTTTGCGTTTTTGTTTCTTTTTGCAATTAAAACACGCGCGCCTTCTGCTCTAAGCTTTGCGGCGGTTTCAAAAACCTCTTTGGTGGTATCGGAAGAAGCTTTTTTATCAACTAAAAATGCAATGCTTTCGCCATCCATAGGCACTTTAAAGCCTCTATCCTTTAAAATGGTGATTATACGCTCAAAGCCAATGGAAAATCCGCAAGCGGGTGTAGGATTAGCACCAAATTTGCCAATCATTTCATCATATCTTCCGCCCCCCGCAACAGAGGAGTTAAGCTCAACCATTTCTACTTCAAAAATTGTACCGGTATAGTAACCCATACCACGAACAAGTGTGGGGTCAAATTCAAGGGCAAAGCGGTTGCCTAAAGATGATGAAACATTAGAAATAAGATTATCAATTCCTTCTGCTACAGAAAGGTCTAAATGCTCGCTCAGACCACTGCAAAGCTCACTGCAGCTTTTACCCTCGCGATTCAAGAACATTGCAAGGTATGCATCAACATCTTTTTCTTCAAAGCCATTTTGAATAAGCTCGGCTCTTACACCGTCTGCACCGATTTTATCTAACTTATCAAGAGAAATGTAAACAGATGATAGCCTGTCCTCGGGCATATTACAACTGCTTGCCATAGCCTTTAAAATGCGGCGGTCATTCACTCTTACCCTAAAACCCTCAAAGCCCAACTTCAAAAGCAGGGTAGAGGTGGCAGAAATAAGCTCAGTTTCGGCAAGCATTGAATCGTCGCCTAAAATATCAATATCGCACTGTGTAAATTGGCGGAAACGACCCTTTTGGGGGCGGTCTGCACGGAACACATTGCCAATTTGCAGTGCTTTAAAGGGTGTGAAAAGCTGTTCTGCATTGTTTGCGTAATAGCGGGCAAGCGGAAGTGTTAGGTCGTATCTAAGACCGCTGTCTACTAAATCCAAATCGCTTTTTGCGTTTTCAATATTAAGCTTGTCGCCTCGTTTTAAAATTTTAAAAATCAGCTTTTCGTTTTCGCCGCCTTGCTTGCTCTGCAGATTTTCAATATGCTCAACAAGGGGAGTTTCTATTTGTGAAAAACCGAATTTTGAGTAGGTTTCTTTAATAACCGAAATAACATATTCTCTCAGCCTCATATCAGATGGGAGAAAATCATTCATACCCTTAACGGGAGTTTTTATAAAAGCCAAAATAATGCGCTCCTTTATTTCTGTTTTCAATTAATTATTATATTATATTGCAACCTAAAAAGCAAGTGCAAGCGGTAACAAAAAGTCTAAAATATTCAAATTTTGCAAGTATTTATTAAAAATACCAAAATATAAAGGTGAGTAAACACTTTTGTTGCGTAAAAATACTTGCTTTTTTATAACTCACGCGGTATAATATCTAAGATAAAGCATATATTTTACTATCTTGTCCGGAGGTTTCTATGACAGAGATAATTTCAATAAAATTTAAAAAAGACGGTCGCGTTTATTATTTTGATCCCGACGGTAAAACCTTTCACGATGGTGACAGAGTAGTAGTTGAAACATCAAAGGGTATAGAATGTGGAATTGCGGCTGGTGAAAACCGTAATGTTCCCGATAGTCAGATTGTGGCTCCCCTAAAAAAGGTGCTTCGCCCTGCAAATGAGGCGGACCTTAAAAGGGTTGAGGAAAATGAAAAAAAGGCACTTCTTGCGTTTGATTATTGTGAGGAGCAAATTGCAAAGCTTGGATTGGATATGAAGCTTATTGATACTGAGGTATCCTTTGATTCGGGCAAAATGCTTTTCTTCTTTACATCTGATGGCAGAGTAGATTTTCGCGAGCTTGTAAAAATACTTGCCGCTAATTATAAAACAAGAATTGAGCTTAGGCAAATAGGCGTGCGAGATGAAGCTAAGCTTCTTGGCGGACTTGGTATATGCGGTCAACCCTTCTGCTGCAGCCGTTTTTTAGATGCTTTTCAGCCTGTTTCAATAAAAATGGCTAAGGAGCAGGGACTTTCCCTTAATCCCGTTAAAATTTCAGGTAGCTGTGGAAGACTTATGTGTTGCCTCAAGTATGAGCAGGATGCTTATGAATATCTTAATTCAATTACTCCGCAGCCTGGTTCAATAGTAAAAACCCCCGACGGTGAGGGAATTGTGCACGATGTAAACTTACTCAACGGTATGCTGCTTGTAAAAATGGGTGAGGATAACGCTGTTATACAAAAAATCCATAAAGATAAAGTTAAGGTAATCCGTCCCTACCGCGGAAAGGGCAAAAAAGCTCCCAACGAGGAAAAAATAGAAGAACAATAAAAAAATTATCTTATTTTGTAAAAATCACTTGAAAATTCTGATTTATATGTTAGAATAGTAAAGGGATCAAGAATTTTGAAATTGCGGATTCTTATCCGTATGAGGCATAAAACCCGGTAAATCCTTTTGGATTTGCGAGTATTTTAACAAAATACGGGTGAATAATCCACATTTCAAAATGAAATTTGGATTATTTTTGATACCCTTGGCATTGGAGGTGTTTTTGAAATGGCATATGTAATTTCCGATGAGTGCATCAGCTGTGGCGCTTGCGCTTCAGGTTGTCCTTGTGAAGCTATCGCTGAGGGTGCAGAGCATTACGAGATCGACGCTGATAAGTGCGTAGATTGTGGTGCTTGTGCAGCACAGTGTCCTGTAGAGGCTATCAAAGAGGGCTAATAATTTAAACGGTGTTACACCGTAAGTAAAGAGCCGCTTTCTGCGGCTCTTTTCATCAGTTAAAGGGTTTATTAAAATAAATTTACATATATAGGAGTTGTAAAAAATGGATAAAAAAGTTATGGTAGAGGTTTCTGCGCGTCACATCCACTTAAGTCAGGAGCATTTAGAGATTCTTTTTGGTAAGGGTTATGAGCTTACCCCTAAAAAGGATCTTTCTCAGCCCGGTCAGTTCGCTTGTGAGGAGCGCGTTAAGGTTGTAGGCGCTAAAAAGGAGCTTGCAGGCGTTTCCATCCTTGGTCCTGTTCGTCCTGATACTCAGGTAGAGCTTTCTTTAACCGATGCTCGTTCTATTGGTGTTGCCGCACCTGTTCGTGAGTCTGGTGATGTTAAGGGTAGCGGTAGCTGTAAGCTTGTTGGTCCTTGCGGCGAGGTTGAGCTTGAGTACGGCGTTATTTCTGCAAAGCGTCACATCCATTTCACTCCCGAGGATGGCGAAAAATTCGGTGTTACCGATAATCAGAATGTTAAGGTTAAAATCGAAACTGAGGGTAGAAGCCTTATTTTTGATGATGTTGTTGTTCGTATTAGCCCCAAATACGCCGCAGCAATGCACATTGATACCGATGAATCCAATGCCGCTGGTATTGCCGGTGCAGTAGATGGTATCATCATTACCGACTAATGAATTCGGGATTAGGTTTATATATTCACATTCCCTTTTGTGTTCGCAAGTGTGCCTATTGCGATTTTTATTCAATGCCTTTAAATGGTGAGCTTGCGGATAAATATGTAAACAAAATAATAAATGAGCTTGATCGGTGGGGCGGCATCTTAGGATGCCCTCCCGCCGATACTTTGTATTTTGGCGGCGGAACTCCAAGTCTGCTTAAAACCGAGCAAATTGTGGCGATAATAGATAAATCAAAAGAATTATTTTCGCTAAAAAATGCTGAAATCACTATGGAGGTTAATCCCGCAGAGAATTTAAACCGGTATTTTACCGCTGTTGCCGCGGCGGGCGTAAATCGCTTATCAATCGGCTTGCAATCAGCAAATGAAAAAGAACTTGCGCTGCTTTCACGCAGACATTCTGTAAATGATGTTGTTACCTGCGTTAATGATGCCCGCGCCGCGGGAATAAGCAATATTTCTATTGATATAATGCTGGGTATTCCGGGGCAAACTAAAGAAAGTCTTAAAAGAACGGTTGATTTTGTGTTAGAGCGTAACCCACAACACATTTCGGCATATCTGCTTAGTCTGGAGGAGGGGACACCCCTTTATAAAAATCGTCAACTACTTAATATTCCAAATGATGACGAAGCAGGCCAGCTTTATCTTTATGCCTGTGAGCTTTTAAAATCAGCTGGTTTTAAAAGGTATGAAATTTCTAATTTTGCCAAAGATGGAATGGTTTCTAAACACAATACAAAGTATTGGCAGGGTGCCGATTATTTAGGGTTAGGTCCTGCGGCACACTCTTTTATAAACGGCAAGCGATTTTATTATAACAGGGATATTAATGCTTATCTCAATAATCCTGAAGAAATTCAGGATGGTGAAGGTGGTACGGCAGAAGAAAGGCTTATGCTACAGCTAAGGCTTAGTGAGGGTCTTGATTTAAACAAGCTTGCGGCAGAATTTTTAAATAAAATAGACCAAAATAAAATTAACCGCCTTGCAAAAAAAGCAGAGCTTTTTGCAAAAAACGGTCTTGTTATTTTTAAAAATAATGTTATTTCTCTTACCGATGAGGGAGCTTTGGTTTCCAATGCAATTATAGCAGATTTTGCAGAGCTTTTGTAAAATAAAAAAATCGGTTATTACCTTTTTGGTAAAACCGATTTATAGGGATTGATTATTAAGTATTTTTTCAGCCTCTTTGGCAATTTTTTTAAGGCTGCTTAAAACATCTTTGGGAACTGTGCTTTCAGGGCGGCTTATGCCAAGTAATTCGTCGCAGGTTACTTCATAGTAGTCAGAAAGCTTAATTAAAAAATCCAAACCACATTCACGAATACCTTTTTCATAATGTGACAGCAGAGCTTGTGAAATTCCAAGATCTATGGCTGCCTGCTTTTGTGAAATACCCTTTGATTTTCGAAGGTCCGAAATTATTTTAGGAAATTCACAGTTCATCTGCTCACCTACCTTTAGCAATCTTTTTTCGCAAGTAATGACATTATAATACATTTTGCGTCAATTGTAAATAGCAAAAATATACAAATTGTAAACCCTATTTTTGACAAGGAGGATACAAATTGAGAACCTATAAACTGCATTTAATAAGGCACGGAATGACCGAAGGAAACGAAAACGGACAATATATAGGGCATACCGATTTAAAAATTACTACTAATGGTATAATTGAGCTTGAAAAACTCCGCGATGAGGGCATATACCCCAAATGTGACCTTGTTTTTTCCAGTCCTCTTTCCCGAGCGGTAGATACAGCAAAAATTATTTACCCTGAAAAAGAAATTTTAATCAATCATAATTTTAAGGAAATTGATTTTGGCGAATTTGAGGGTAAAACCCCCGACGATTTAAAGGATAGAAAGGATTATGCCGATTGGTTGGCAGGAAAATTGCCTTCTGCCCCCGGTGGCGAATCTGCTATGGAGTTTGCAACCCGTCTTTGCACAGGTATTGGTGAAACGGTTCGCTATATGATGAATAATGATGCATTTTCTGCCGCAATAGTTATGCACGGCGGTGCAATTATGACCCTTCTTTCGGTAGCCGCTTTGCCAAGAATGAAAATGGCTGAATGGGCTTGTGGCAATGGTAGGGGATACACCATAAGTATAACACCTTCGCTTTATCAGCGTAGCGGTATTTTAGAGGTTGTGGCAGAAATCCCTAAAGATGGCGCCCGCATAATAAACGGCAAGCAAAAGGATATAATGAAGTAAAAATAATTATAAGGTTATAGATAAATTATTGTTTGAAGATGTGACCTCGGAGGCCGTCCCTAGACAGGGAAGGGGGCCCAGCGTACGCTGGGGGAAGGGTTGAAAAACCGTCACAAACCGCTTTATTAAGGGCTTTCTGCTGTGAAAAATCTCCCCTTCCACCGCCGTTCGGCGGTCCCCCTTCCCCGT
>JAGAOS010000066.1 GCA_017623575.1 Clostridia bacterium | reverse complement strand
TGTTTGTAGAGCATATTTGGTCCTCCGTTCATGGTTACTAGTCATTTCCATTTTAACGGATTTTTGCCAAATATGCTCTACTTTTTTAATTTTTTTCTTGTAAGCTCTATTTGGTTACCCCAACATTTATTATAGAGCCTTTAAAACTTGTACTGTTTTTGTTTATATAATATTTAAATATTGTAAAATTATTTAACCTTTCTTACAAGTGCTAAATCTATTACACCACCAAAAGGGGACACTGTAGGGCAGTTGAAGTCCTTGCTATATGAAAATGCCTCTAAATGCATAGCAAGTGGAACAATTGTATTTTCTGATATTAGTGTTTTTAAAGCAGATTCAGAAGCTTCAGTTACTAAATCAATACTAGCTCCGGGCTTGATTTTAGAAATGTGCTTATCATATTTTTCGTTGTGAAAACCGTAAATATTATTGTTGCTGTTTTTAGTAAACACCTCAAAAAACTGTGAAGGCTCTGCGCTTTTTGCGGTTATGGGAACTATAGCTAGGGTATAGTCGCCGTTAGCAACCGAATTTAAAAGTGCTGTTTCAGAATCTGTGGGTACTGCATTAACAACCGCACCAAGTGCTTGTTGCATATTTTCTGCAATTAATAAAGCCAAATCTCCAATTTCTTCATCGCCATAATAAAGAATATTAATTTTAGATGGCATATTTTTTGTGTTTTTAGCCGCTTTAATGTATAAAGAATGTGCTTCATTTGGTTCATATGATGGAGGCACAGCAACGGTTATTTCGGAAGCTAGTTTTAAACCGTTTACAAGTACAGTGTCGGGAATAAGGCAGGCGGATTCGCTTAAAGATTTTCCAAGCTCATTTTTTAATCGGTTGCGGTGAATGGATTTTGAAAAAGCCTTTCTAAAATCGGTTGAACCTACAGTTGAATCCTTATTTATCATAAGCACATAACTGCTTTTTTCATATGTGAAAAGGTTGCTATTATTGCTTGTTTCTGCTATATTAACAAAACCCATATCAACATTGCCTTCGTCTATTCTTACAGCCCTTCCGTCAATTTGCCCTACATTAAAAATAACCGCTGCCGCTTCTGCAGAAAAATCTCCGTTATACTCTGCAAACTTGTTAATTCTAAGGGAAAATTTTTCGGCTTTTTCCCAAAATCTGAGCTTGTAAGACCCATTTGTAACAATTCGGTCTGCTATAATACCGTATTGACCGTTTGCTTTGTTATAAATATCTTTTCTGCAGGGCATACATATTGCTGTTGTAAGGGTGCGCAAAAAGGATGGATCTGCCGCAGCTAGCTGGATTTTAATACTTTTATCATCTAATGCTGTAACACCTAAACCATTTGCTTTTTTTCCTTCTGCAATCTCCTTAGCACCTACGATTCCATAAAGAGATGCTACATAAGGAGATTTTGTCTTTGGGTCAACTGCTCGATTAAAAGCAAAAACAAAATCATCTGCTTTAAGGGGAGTGTCATCAGACCATTTTGCACCATCTCGTAGTGTAAATAAATAGGTTTTACCATCGGCAGATACGGAGTAATCAGAAACGGCGCCTTTAACAATTTCTCCATTGGAATTTTCACGCATTAAACCCTCAAAAAGATTTTTAACCAAAAGTTCTTCAGAAGTGCCGCTAACCAATTGTGGGTCAAGTGTTTTTGGGGCAGAATCAAGTTCAAAATATAAAACATAGTCTTCGTTTGAGTCACAGCCTGAAAAACATATCGTGCCTAAAACAATGCAAAGAATTAAACATAAAAGTTTTTTTACATTCATATATAAACCTCTGTATTTATAATAATATATAGTTTATTATATGATGAAACCAAATAATTTTCAAGACGAAAAATACAATAATAAAAAATTATTCTTAATATTTTTCGGTTTGTGTAAGATGCGTTAATTTTCAGTTTGAATTAATAACTTTGTTGTAGAAATACAAAAACTTTTCAACTGTCAAGAAAAAAACTTGACACCGCATACATTGTGTGGTATAATGCTTTAGGTTTAAAAGAAAAAGTATGTTCGGCGGTGATGATTTGTCAAAAAATCTTTTGATATGTGATCTCCTGGAGCTTTACGGTCCCTTGCTTACCGAAAAACAATCCAAGCTTTTAGAACTCTATTATTTTGAAGATTTGTCACTTTCGGAAATAGCCGAAAATGAAGGTGGCTCCCGTCAGGGTGCTATGGATGTTATAAAGCGTGCCGAAAAAGAACTTTTGAAAATTGAGGGAATTTTGGGGTTGTATAACCGCAATAAAGAGCAGAACAGATTTATTGATTTATTAAATAATGCAATAAACCAAAAGGATTTAGAAAAAGCAAAATCACTTTTGTTAGATTTAGAAAAAACAATTAATTGAAAGGAGCGAATTAATCTATGGTATTTGAAGGTCTTTCAGATAAATTGGCTGCCGCTTTTAAAAAACTTCGCTCCAAAGGTAAGCTTACTGAGAGTGATGTAAAAACCGCAATGCGTGAAGTGCGTCTGGCTCTTTTAGAGGCGGATGTAAACTATAAGGTTGCTAAAGATTTTTCCAATACTTTGGTTGAAAAATGTGTCGGTGAAAAGGTTATGGAAAGCCTTACTCCCGCACAAATGGTAATTAAGATTGTTCGTGATGAATTAACAAATTTAATGGGTGGCGAGCATACCAGATTAAAAACATCATCGCGTATTCCTACCGTAGTTTTAATGTGTGGTCTTCAGGGTTCAGGTAAAACTACACACAGCGCAAAGCTTGCAAAAAAGCTCAAGGCAGAGGGTCATCGTCCTTTGTTAGTAGCTTGCGATATTTACCGTCCCGCCGCAATTGAGCAGCTAAAGGTTGTAGGCGCCGCGGCAGATGTTCCTGTTTTTGAAATGGGTACTGAAAAGCCCGAAAAAATCGCTGTCGCCGCTGTTAAACACGCAAGGGATTACGGTCACGATTATGTAATTTTAGATACTGCAGGTCGACTTCATATTGATGATGACCTTATGGCAGAGCTTACCCGCATTACCAAGGCAGTAGAAGTTAATAACATTCTTTTGGTAATTGATTCTATGATTGGTCAGGATGCGGTTAATGTTGCTAAAGCATTTAATGATTTATTAGAGATTGATGGTGTTATTTTAACTAAATTGGATGGTGATACCCGTGGTGGTGCCGCTCTTTCGGTACGCGCAGTTACGGGTAAGCCGATTATTTACGCAGGTGTTGGTGAAAAGCTTGATGATTTGGATGAATTTCATCCTGATCGTATGGCATCCAGAATTCTTGGTATGGGTGATATGCTTTCCCTTATTGAAAAGGCAGAGCATGAGCTTGATGAAAAACAGGCTGAGGAAACTGCCAAGCGTCTTGCCGAAAATAAGTTTGATATGAACGATTTGCTTCAGCAGTTTGAAAGTATTAAAAAAATGGGCTCCATAAAAAGCTTGATGTCTATGATTCCGGGTATGGAGCAGAAGCTTCGTAATGTGGATATTGATGATAGACAAATGCTTAGGGTTGAGGCAATTATTAAATCAATGACCAAAAAAGAACGCGCCAAGCCCGATATTATAAATGCTTCGCGGAAACGTAGAATTGCGGCAGGTGCGGGCGTTAAGGTTGAAGATGTCAACCGCTTGCTTCAGCAGTATGAACAAATGAAAAAAATGTTCAAACAAATGAATTCAAAAGGCGGTAAGCGTCGCTTTGGTAAGGGTATGGGACTTCCGCCCGGATTTGGATTATAATTTTATTGGTTGTTCACAGAAGTATTCCCAAAGGGATGTTCTTTGAATATATAAAGAATATTTTAAGTGAGGTGTAACAAAATGGCAGTTAAAATCAGACTTCGTCGTATGGGCGCTAAGAAGGCTCCTTTTTACCGTGTAGTTGTTGCTGATTCCAGATCTCCCCGTAACGGTAGATTTATTGAGGAAATCGGTTACTACGATCCTACAAAGGAACCCGCAGTAGTAAACATTGACGGTGAGAAAGCAAAGGCCTGGATTGGCAACGGCGCACAGCCTACCGATACCGTTAAGGCATTGCTTAAGAAAAATGGCGTTCTTTAATCGCACAGCACAGCATTTCAAGGAGAATTATTATTATGACAGAACTTTTAATCGCAATGGCAGCAGGCTTGGTTGAAAATCCCGATGCCGTTACCGCAACAGTTGACGAGCCCAATGAAGAGGGCGTTATTGTTTATCATCTTCATGTAGCAGAGGATGATATGGGTCGTGTTATCGGCAAGCAGGGCCGTATTGCTAAGGCTATTCGCACCGTTATGCGTGCAGCAGCTAACAGAAACGGTCAGAAAGTTGCAGTTGAGATTGACTAATTTCTAATTTCCGTCGTTTGCTTAGTGCTTTTGCTCTAAGCGGCGGCGGAAAATCCTTTTTATCTCGATTTGCTGGTTTTTTGCGGGGTAATAAGGATTTTCCACCGCCTATTCTACTAAAAAGGGGAGCGTTCAATGAAAAAGGATTATATTGAAAGCGGCAAAATTGTAGGAACTCACGGCGTAAGGGGTGGACTGCGCGTTCAACCCTGGTGTGATAGTCCTGAATTTCTTTGTCAGTTTAAAAAACTATTTTTAAAAAACTTAGATGGTTATAGTTCCGTTAAAGTAAAAATGTCAAAACCGCATGGCAATGTTGTTATTATGGAGCTTGAGGGCGTTAATAATATGGATGATGCCGAAGCACTACGCGGAAAGGTTCTTTTTATTGAGCGAAAAGCATTGAAATTGGAGGAGGGTCAGTACCTTATTAGCGACCTTATGGAAATAGAGGTTTTTGATGCTGATTCGGGAAAACCACTTGGTAAGATATCTGATGTTTCAAAAACAGGTGCCAATGATGTATGGCACATTATGAGTAACGGTAAAGAGTATCTTATTCCGGTTATAGATGATGTTGTTATTAGCGTTGATATAGATGCAAATAAGATTGTTATCCGTCCTTTAAAGGGAATTTTTGAGGATTAATTTATGAAAATTGATATTTTAACGCTTTTTCCCGAAATGTGTGAAGCTTTTTTGGGTGAAAGCATTATAGGTAGAGCAAGAAAAGAAAATAAGGTTGAAATTGCTTGCCATAATATACGAGATTATACTTTAGATAAGCACAATCGTGTGGATGATGCCCCCTATGGCGGCGGTATGGGAATGGTTATGACGGCACAACCTATTAATGATTGTTTAAAGGCAGTGATTGGTGATGCCGAAACCAAACCCAGAGTTATTTATCTTTCGCCTAAAGGTAAAACCTTTGATCAAAAAAAGGCAATAGAGCTTTCAAAGCTAGATAGATTTGTTCTTTTATGCGGCCATTATGAGGGCGTTGATGAACGCGTTTTAGAAAAGTGTGTTGATGAAGAAATATCCCTTGGGGATTTTGTTTTAACAGGCGGAGAGATTGCCGCTGTAGCTGTTGCAGATGCCGTTTCCCGATTATTACCTGGTGTTTTGTCGGATGATATTTGCTTTAGTGAGGAAAGCCATTGGAGTGGTTTGTTAGAATATCCGCAGTATACCCGCCCCGCCGTTTGGGAGGGCAGGGAAGTGCCTGAAGTTCTTCTTTCGGGGCACCACGCGAATATAACAAAATGGCGCAGGGAAAAATCACTTGAAACAACTTTGAAAAAGCGTCCTGAAATGTTAGAAAAAGCAGAACTTACCGATAAAGATGTTAAGTACCTTAATGAAATAAAATAACTAAATGTTATTAACAGCATAGTATAAAATGTAAGAGTTAAACACTTTTGACTAAGCCTGTTATATAAAATTCTTTAAATGTTTTTAGCAATTTTACACAAACAAGAATATTTTATTTATTTTTTGTTTATCAAAATGTTAGAAGTTGAATTTTTGTGCCGATTTGTGGTTGACGATACGATATATTGTGGTATAATTAAATTATCCCCAATGGGACATAATATTATTAGTTTAATTACTGTTGAATTGTTACTCTGTTTGAAAGATGAGGTTTTTGCTATGTATGTTAAGGATGTAGTTGTTCAGAATCAAGGCGGTCTTCGTGCTCGTCCCGCAACCTTCTTTATTCAGAAGGCTAATGAGTTCAAGTCTTCTATCTGGGTTGAAAAGGATGAGCGCCGTGTAAACGCAAAGAGTCTTCTTGGTGTTCTTTCTCTTGGTATCATTGGTGGTACTTCCATTCGCATAAGTGCAGACGGCGGCGATGAGAAGGATGCTGTTGATCAGTTAGTAGAGTTAGTACAGTCTGGTTTTGTAGAGTAATTTGTAATTTTGCGGTTTTCAGCCGCTGATTTTTCGGCGGCTGATTCTTTTTACATACAAATGCAAAAAAATTAAAATTCTTTAAAAAAAGACTTGATTTTTCTTGCAAGATGTGGTAGTATATCTCTTGGTGATTTTTTCACCCCTTAAAAATTAATAGTTATCCGGGTGTGGCTCAGTTTGGTAGAGCGCTTGAATGGGGTTCAAGAGGCCGCTGGTTCGACTCCAGTCACTCGGACCAAAAATAAAGGATTGCTTCGGCAATCCTTTATTTTTATCCAATCCGAAGGATTGGTATGTAACCTCGCGTTAGCAAGTATATAATCAGTTCGCAAAGCGAACTGTATGGCATCAAGGCGAAAGCATTGTATATTTATACCTTCGGATTGATTACATACCACCTACGGTGGATTACATACAACACTTTTTGTTGATTTATTAAATCTTACAATTCTGTATTAAACCAAACAGGGAGCGAACTTAACCGCTCCCTGTTTTTATGTGCTATAAACCTAATAACTGTTTTTAATTATTTTCTTTTTGAAAAAAATATCACATATTTTTGTTATATGTATAAATATAAATTATTGTGTAGTATTGTGTCAAAACTTGCGATGAAAAGTGGGTTTATATGTATTGAATAAATTTGGAAAATGCTGTATAATTTAGTCAAAATAAAAGGAGGAAACAATTATGGAGAAAGTGAATTTAAAATTAAATGTTATGGAACTGCTATTTTTATTAGGTTTTGATGATAGTAAGGGTACAGATTATTTAAAAGAAGCTTTAATAATTGCAGTGGAATAATTAAAGTACAGCAGACCGCATTTTAAAATGTGTTCTGCTGTACTTTTTAAATCACGGCGAAACTATGTATATCATCCTTGCCAAAGATTTTTTATACACGCTACGCGGGATAATATGCTGCCCTGACGGACTGATGAGGATACAACGATAACAATGCTATCGCGCCTTTTAATCCGTTTTTACGAACCTCGGCTCTTATCCTGTACCAAAACAAAAAAACAAGCCCCACCCAAAGGTGAAACTTGTTTTTGTCTATGGGCAACAAAAAAGATATTTTAGCCGTTTTTGCGTATGAATTCGAACTCTCACATAAATACTGTTGGCCAATTGGAAGTTGGTTAACTGTTATCATATGATATTGAAACTTCCTTGTCTTTCATTTCAGAAGCTCTCAAAACAACAACTACCTCATCACTGTTCCACGAAATAGAGGCAACATTATTTTCGCTCGCATTCGTACCGTCATCGTTAAGTTGTGTAGATACACGCTCAATAATTTTACCATTATTGTTTTTAAGGGTTAGACGCACGTCTGTTGGACCAAATGGCCATGCTGGGTCACCCATTTGCTCAAAAACGAGTGAATATTCTCCGTCGGGACTGTGGTAAGCTGCGATTTCATTTGGAAGCATAAAATTAAGTACACCGCTCCAAAGAGCACCAATCAAAAGGAATGTGCCAGCTATTAATGCGAGAATAATCAACAATACTATCAATATGGTTTTTTCTGTTTTGCCCATATCTTTTGTTTTCCCCCTCGAAGCTCAATTTATTGGGCTATATGCTTTTTAGGCTATCACCAAATCGAATAGTAAAATGTAATACGCCCCATTGCTTCGTCGATCAGAACATAACACATCTCGCCATGGTTGAAGCCACCGTCCCAATCAAGCAGGTACCGTGTTGCCTCAACACCGTCAAAGGACCAATTGTTTTCAGAGTGCCACTGGCGATTAGAGCCAATCCACTCCGCTTCCTTTTTGAGAAGAGTTGCCCACTCCGTCAATTCCTCATTCGTTGTGGTATAGGACAGTTCAAACACCTCTCCGCCTTGTAAAAATTGAGGGGTGTAAGTAAATACAATGTCCGTGGCATCAGCTGGGATCGTTTCAGGGAAGATTTCCTCTACCACATCTTTTTCATCGATCTGTGCGTAAGCTCGGCTGTAATACTGAATGTCGGTAGTTGTAGTCGTCGCCGTCCATATATCAAGAAGGAACACATA
>JAGAOS010000065.1 GCA_017623575.1 Clostridia bacterium | reverse complement strand
GAACCCACGACCTCTAGCGTGACAGGCTAGCGTTCTAACCAGCTGAACTACCAGGCCAAAAAGTGGTGGGAACAACAGGGCTCGAACCTGTGACCCTCTGCTTGTAAGGCAGATGCTCTCCCAGCTGAGCTATGCTCCCACGGTTTTGTACGCCTGAAAAACTTCTCTTGTCGGGCGACGGATATTATATTACCACAACATGAGTCTTTTGTCAACACTTTTTTTCAAAAAAAATAAAAATTTTTTTAAGACTGTTTTTTTGCCAAAAATCTTACCTCATTTGGTGAAAACTTATATGACTTATCACAAAAATGACAGCTTACCTCTACCTCGGGAAGCTCGTCTGCCATTTTATTAAGCTCCTCGGCGCCAAGTGTAATAAGCGCTTTTTCAATTCGTTCCTTTGAGCAATTACATTTATAATAAACATCATGCTCGTAAAGAACCTCTACATCAAATTCCTTTAAGGCTCGCTTTATAATGCTATGAGGTGTTTCGCCGCTTGAAAGCATTGCAGTAACCGACTGAATATTCTCAAGACTTTTCTCCACCTTTTCAATGGTATCCTCCCCTGCGGCGGGTAAAAGCTGAATTATATATCCACCTGCCGCCTTTACCGTTAAATCGGGATTAACAAGCACGCCAAGGGCGCAAACGGTGGGAATTTGCTCACTTACGGCATAATACGCGGTAATATCCTCAGCAATTTCGCCCGTAGTTAAGGGTATACAGCCGTTATATGGCTCCTTCATTCCCAAATCCTTGGTTACATATAAATTACCCGCTGTACCAACTGCCCCTGCAACATCCAGCTTGCCCTTGGCATTAAGGGGGATTTCCACAATGGGATTACTTACATAGCCGCGCACATCGCCCTCCCAATCAGATACAACTATTAAATTACCTGCGGGGCCGCCACCTGCAAGGCGAAGTGTTAAGGTGTTATCCTTGCTTTTAAGCATATTGCCCATCATAGAGCCGGCGGTGAGGAGTCTGCCGAGAGCGGCAGTAACAACAGCCGAAGTTTTATGGATTCGCTCTGCTTCGGCTACAATATCGGTAGAATCAATGGCGGTTGCCATAACAAGTCCATCTGAAGTTATACATCTTATAATTTTTCCCATTTTTTATTTCTTCCTTACTATATAGGTTATTCTTTCGGTTTCTTCGGTGGGGGGATTATCGGTCATATCGTCAAGGATAGCAACAAGCTCAAGCCCCGCGGCATCCAATGCAGACTGCACCTCTTTGATGGTATATGCTACCTCTGAAAAGCTTTCACTGAACCGCTCATAGCTGCCGTTTTTATTCTCTACAAAAAAATCAAGATAAATATCCACCGTATTATTGCCCGCATACTCATTCTGCCAGATGCAAAACGCGGTTTCATCTTCCCTTACAAATATATTATCGCCCAGAACTGCGCTGTGCTTGTAGGGGGTGTTTAAATCAAAAATAAAAAGGCGGTCTTTTTCTAAAAAGAGGGATACCCTTTGTATAGCCTTACAAAAATTTTCATACTCGGTAATATGGTTAAGACTATCCAACATTGAGATTGCGCCATCCACAGTACCGTAAAGCTCCAGCTCCTCGGCATACTGATTTAAAAACAGTGGATTTGTGCATCCCTCAGGCAGCTTTGCCATTGCGGCGGCAAGCATACCCTCAGAGCAATCCACACCTATAACATCAATACCCGAATTTGCTAAAGGGAATGAAAAATTACCCGTACCGCAGGCAAGGTCTAAAAGCAGAGTCGGCTTTCTATCATACCTTTCAAAAAGCTCCAGAAGTCGGCGGGTGCGGGAGGGATAATCTACATCATCGGTAAATCTGTCATAGCAATATGAAAAGGCATCATAATCTGCCACTACCTGTCACCCCCGTTGTTTTTAAAGGCAAAAAACCTCTGCCCAAAGTAATTAAGCACAATAAACATTCCACTGCCCGCAAGCATTGCAAGATTATCCTTTACGCCTTTAGAAAATCCGCTGAAAATAAGGTAAGCAAGAGGCTTTGCCGCGCCATAGGCTATAACATAACACACTACAATATTAATTACAAACCTTATAACTTCCTTTACGGATTTTTGGGTTTGCTTAAAGGTATAATATTTGTTTAAAAAGTAGCTTACAACACTGCCTACAATATAGTTGGCGGCGGTGGATATTCCGTACCCCACGCCAAAAAGATTATACAGCAAAAACATTACACCATTACCCACAAGGGTATTGATAATTCCCACTAGCAGAAATTTTAATGTGATTTTATCAAATAATTTATTTTTCATAATAAATACCTCTTAAAGTATTATATCACACTTTTTATTAATGTCAATTTTATTACGAATAAATCTGTGGATGCGGGAACGCCAAGCGTTCTTTTATTACGAATAAATCTGCGGATGCAGCGTAGCCTTTACCTCGCGTCCACCGGTCGCGGACCGGTTTTATTACGAATAGGTTTGTGGATGTGGCGTAGCCTTTACCCCGCGTCCATTTTATTTGTGGGTATAAGGCGGTTTTTAGCCTGTGCTTTGCCTTTTTTAAAATAACCCAATAAATTGTGGTGAACGCCCCGCGTTCCCTTTTTGCGGGATGTTTTTAATCTTTAGACTATATCTCGTTCCGCGCCCGGAAGGTAAGCGGTAAATTGTGGTTTGTAAGCCTTCCCCTTGACGGGGAAGGGGGACCGCGTCAGCGGTGGATGAGGTGACAAAAAGCCTGCAAAAGTCTTTAATTGTGCCGCTTTGCGTCACTCACCTCATCCGTCACTTCGTGACACCTTCCCCGTCAAGGG
>JAGAOS010000064.1 GCA_017623575.1 Clostridia bacterium | reverse complement strand
GAGTTTGTGGTACCTAAGTCAATACCAATAATTTTTCCCATGATTTTTTCCTCCAAAATCAGTTTTTATAATAATATTTTTCTCACAATTAACTATTTTAATAGCGGATTGTGTAATAAACTAGTTTGCAACCTGCACCATAGCGGGTCTTATAATAGTGTCGCCAAGTTTGTAGCCCTGCTGAAGCACCATAACAATTTCGTTTTCGCCTTTTTCGGGGTCATCAATATGCATAACAGCCTCGTGAATTTCGGGGTCAAAGGTATCGCCAACCTCGGCTAACTCCACCATACCAAAGGTGTCAACCAAGCCCACAAGCTGTTTTACAATAAGCTCTACACCTTTGTCATAATCGGGGGAGGAGGGGTCAACTGCCAAAGCGCGGCCTGCATTATCAATAACGGGTAAAAGCTGCTTTAAAATATTTGCTTTTGAGTATTCTGCAGTTTTGATTTTTTCGCGCTCGGTACGCTTTTTAAAGTTATCAAACTCAGCAGCGGTACGCATAAGCAGTTCTTTTTGACTTTCAACCTCTGCCTTTAGTTTTTCAACCTCCGCATTAGCTTTAGCCTTTTTGGGCTTTGAAGCCTTTTTTTCGGTTTCTTCTTTAACTTCTTTAACCTCGGCTTCGGTTTCTGTTTCGGGAATATTTTCCTTTACTTCTTCACTCATAACATAAATCCTTTCTAATCATCCAAATCACGGATAGATTGCTCTAATACCTTTCCAAGCTGCTTGGCAAAGTAGCTTATACTGGGTATAAGGTCTTCATATGCCATACGGGTGGGACCTATAACACCAATTCTGCCGACCTTTTTTTGTTCGCTGCCGAATTTGGCAACCACCATACTGGATGGCTTTAATTCTTCAATTCCCGAATCACCGCCAAAAACAACGCTGACCTGATCGGGGATTTCAGAAAGTATGGATAAAATTGCATCTCTTCGGGATATAAACTCTACAATACGCCTTGCGTCTACATCTTTATTATATACGGAATAAAGGTTTGATTCTCCCTTTAAATCTACCTGTGAATGACAAACACTTTCAATCATTTCAAAAAGGGAGGTAATAAGTGGCATTAGTACAAGAGAATGTTCGCCCATTTTTGCGGCAACTGTTTGTAAAAACGCACCGCCAAAATCATTAAGCTCCTTACCAACAATATCAACTGCGGCAATTCGGTCAAAGGTTCTTATTGATGCTGTGCTTAAATTATCACCTGTTCGGCATATGCGACTTCTTGCAATTCCGTCAGATGTAACCAGAACTAAAAGCGCCATTCTTTTGCCCATTGGCAAAAGCTCAATTCTTTTTATAAACGCTGTAGCCTCGGGTATTGTTAAGGCAACTGCCGTAAAGCCTGTAAGATCTGAAAGAACCTGACCTGCCGTAGCGGTCATATGCTCAGGGTCATCAGCAACCTTTTCCAATGCTTTGTCTATTGATGCCTTAACAGGGTCGGAAGGTGTGTTTTTGTTATCTAAAAGACCTGTTACATACATTCGGTAGCCTGCCGCGGTGGGAACTCTGCCGGCGGATGTGTGGGGCTGTTCTAAATACCCCATTTCACATAGGTCGCTCATTTCATTTCGAATGGTGGCAGAGGAAAGACCAAGCTTTGTTACCTCACATAAAAACTTTGAACCTACAGGTTCACCGTGAGCAATATGAGCCTTGACAATTTCTGAAAGGATTATCTTTTTTCTTGGTGTAAGCTCCACGGTAGCACCTGCCTTTTATCATTTTTTGAATTAGCACTCTTTTGCTCTGAGTGCTAACTGTATTATAATTTACCACGCATTAAAGTATTTGTCAATAGGTTTTATATTAAAAATTTATGAATTTTTTTGACTTTTACTGACCTTTGTTTTATTGTATATTAAATTATACAAAAAAGATGCAAAATTCGCTCTTGTTTTTGTGTTTATGTGAAATGTAACCAACGATTACTTGCATTTGTTTTTAATATCTTTTATAATAAATATGAAAGAAGGTTGTTAAAATGATTCATTCATTTTTGCTTATTGGTCAATCAAATATGGCAGGAAGAGGATATATTAAGGAAGCTGTTCCTGTAAATAGTGAAAACATA
This sequence comes from Clostridia bacterium, assembly GCA_017623575.1. GTDB lineage: Bacteria > Bacillota > Clostridia > Oscillospirales > Acutalibacteraceae > UMGS1279. The sequence continues at coordinate 35,671 of JAGAOS010000064.1, read as the reverse complement.
AAGGTTTTGCGTAACGGCAGATGGCAACCAATGTACCGCCCCGTAAACTGCGACAGAGCCTTTTCGGGAGTATCGCTTGCAGAAAGCTTTGCAGAAAAATATGCCGAGGAGCATAGCGTTACTGTAGGACTTATACCCTGCGCTGATGGTGGCACCTCTCTTGACCACTGGGCAGAGGGGGAAGCTCTATTTGAAAATGCCGTATATATGTCAAAGCTTGCAATGAGAAGCTCTACCATAGCGGGTGTTTTGTGGCATCAGGGCGAATCAGACTGTAAAGACGGTTTGTGGCAACAGTATGAGGGAAAAGCCAAGAATATATTTTTAAGGTTAAGAGAAATTTTAAATTTGCAGGATGTACCTTTTATTATTGGCGGATTGGGAGATTATTTATCCATTCGCGGAGAAGAACTAAATGAACCGTTATATTTTAATTATCGCTATGTTAATGAAGCACTTCAAAGATTGGCAAAAAACGATAAAATGATAGGTTTTGCCTCTGCAGAGGGACTTACCGCCAATGCGGATAATCTTCATTTTAATTCTGCTTCTCTTTATGAATTTGGACTTCGATATTATGAAGTTTTTAAAACATTAGAGGATAAAAGTAAGGTGTTTACCGAAAAAGGCAATAACTATGATGTTGCCTTTTCAAAAATAGAAAAACTTTAAAAAAATCCCATTCTTTGGAGCAAACTCCAAAGAATGGGATTTTAATTTAACTTTTTAGTTTTTCTTCTCTTTCTCTTTCTGCCTGAGATTTTCTAAGATAAATTGCCCCAAAGCTTTCAGGGGAAGCAGGAGCAAGGTTTTCGTCGGAAGACGCTTTTACTGCAATTCCTGATGCGCGCTGTACCCGCATTGTTTCGGGTGCCAATGTAAATATACCGTTGGTAAGATTATTAAATAGCTCTGCACCGTCACCCATAAGAATTACGGGAACATTATATGCTTTAAGCTCCTCTTTAAGGCTTTCGGCTTCAATTGTTCTGTCTTCAGTAAAGCGGGTTATAACACCATTTTCAATTTTAAAAATGGCATTATAAAATTGGTTCCTTCTTGCATCCATAAGTCCGCAGATTATACCTTTTGCGGTAAATCCACCATTAAAAGCCAGTGCCATTGCTTCAAGCGTAGAAAATGGGTAAACTGGTTTTTGCTTTGAAAAGGCAAGCCCCTTTATTGCGCTTATACCTATTCTTATTCCTGTGAATGAGCCTGGGCCCGCTGTTACTGCAAAGCCGTCAATGTCATTCAGGGTAAGACGCGCGTTGTTTAAAACCTGTTCTATTATTGGCATAAGTGTTTCAGAGTGGGTAAGCTTTATGTTTAAAAAGCCCTCGGCAACAAGCTTGCCGTCAAAGGCAATAGCGGCCGAAACCGATTTAGCCGAACAGTCTATTGCTAATATCTTCATTTTATAGCTCCTTTAAAAAATCTTTTTCTTCGGCGCACTCAAGGCTCAGGGTGCGGTTATTTTCAGTCTGATTAGAAAATTTTATATAAATTGTGTCGGGCGGTAAAGCATCTTCAATGTTTTCGCTCCATTCAATAACCAAAACAGCATCCTCATCCATATAATCATAAAAGCCTATGGAATAAAGCTCGTCCTCGTCGGCAATGCGGTACATATCAAAATGGTAAACAGGAAGTCTGCCACCTAAATATTCATTAACAATTGCAAAGGTAGGGGAGCTTACCTCATCGTAATAATCAAGGCCCTTTACAAATCCGGTTGTAAAGCAGGTTTTACCCGAACCCATTCCGCCGCAAAATGCAATAACACAAGGTTCATTTATTAAACTGCCTATTTTTCTGCCAAGCTCTGCAGTTGCAGTTGCAGAAGTTGTTTTAAATACTTTTTTCAATTGAATCTAACCCCAAATAACAATTCTTTTAACAAGTATAACACAAATTTTAAATTATTTAAAGTATTTACTTGAACATTTTGTATTTTTCTTATATAATAATATGAAAAGGATGTGATCGTTTTTGCGAGCTATATGGAACTCCATTGCTGATTATATACGCGAATGTGATAAACTGCTTTTGTTTTTGTGCATTGCCGCCAGCGGATACGGTTGTATTGCTGTTTGGTCTGCCACAAATTATATAGGTAGTAACCGTCAGTTTTTTACGCAGGTAATAACACTTTTATTAGGTGTTGTGGGCGTAGTTTTTATCTCTCATTTTGATTATAACCATTATAAAAAGCTTTGGCCGATAATAGCCTTGGTTTGTCTGATACCCGTTATACTCACCTTTTTTATAGGATTTGCTCCTGAGGGTACAGATGATAAAGCCTGGTTAAGATTGCCCGGTGGACTAACCTTTCAGCCGGCAGAGCTTTTAAAAATAGCCTTTATCATAACCTTTTCAATCCATTTGGAAAGGGTTGGAGAGCGGATTAATAATTTAAAATATCTGATACCGCTTGTATTACACGGTGCTTTTCCGGTGTTGCTTGTTCATTTTCAGGGCGACGACGGAACGGCAATGATTTTTGCGGCAATTATGCTTTTAATGCTATTTGCGGCAGGACTTAAAGCAAGATATTTTATAATTTTGATAGTAGCTGTATTAATAGCGGCGCCTCTTATATATTTTCTTGTTATGAATGATGACCAACAGGCAAGACTTCAATCAATCTTCGATTTAGAGGATGATTTACAGGGCTCTGATTGGCAACAGTGGCGCGGAAGAATAGCGCTTGCCAACGGCGGTTGGTTTGGACAAGGTCTATTTAAGGGTCAGCTTACTCAAATTGGTGATGTACCTGAAAGCTATAACGATTTTATATTTGTAAGTATAGGTGAGGAGCTTGGAGTTATAGGCTGCCTTGTTTGTGTTGCTTTGCTTGCGGTAATATGCATCAGAATACTCAGAATAGGCGCAATTGCCCGTGAAAAAAGAGGAAAGCTTATGTGTGTTGGAATGTTTGCAATGCTTTTTTCACAAATAATTATAAATCTTGGAATGTGCCTTTCAATTACTCCCGTTATTGGTGTTCCATTACCATTTTTCAGCGCAGGCGGAACATCACTGCTCTGCCTTTTTGCGGGAATTGGTGTTATAATGAGTGTATATATGCATCGTAATTCGCGGCATATGCGTCTTTATGATTAATCTGTAAAGAGGGGATTTTAAAATGAAAATTCTGGTTACAGGCGCAAAAGGCTTTGTGGGAAAAAATCTCTGCGCTACCTTAAAAACAAAGGAACACACAGTATACGAATATGATGTTGATACATCCGAAGAGCTTTTGCAGGAATATTGCAGGGACTGTGAATTTGTATTTTATCTTGCAGGAGTAAACCGTCCTAAGGATTCAAAAGAATTTTTAATTGGCAATTATTCTTCTGTAGATAAGGTTTTAAATGTACTAAAAGAAAAGTCAAATAAGTGCCCCATAATGCTTGCAAGCTCTATTCAGGCAAGTCTTATTGGGCGGTATGCTGATTCCGATTACGGAAAATCCAAGCTTGCAGGCGAAGAGCTTCTCAGAGCCTTTGGTGCGCAGAACGGTAATAAAACCCTTATTTACCGTTTCCCTAATTTGTTTGGTAAATGGTGCAAACCTAATTATAATTCGGTTATTGCAACCTTCTGTTATAATATTGCCAATGGACTTCCAATTCAAGTAAATGACCCCAACGCAGAATTAGAACTGCTTTATATTGATGACCTTGTTAGTGAGATGCTGTTGGTACTTGAGGGTAAGGCTCATTATTGTGACTACAGTGGTACTCAGCCGGAGCCAAATGAAAAGGGAAAATTTTGCTATGTACCTTGTACACATAAGGTTACCTTGGGTGAGATTGCAACCCTTATTGAAACATTTAGTCGTCAGCCTCAAAACCTTGTTATGCCCGAAATACCAAATAATTCTTTTGCTAAAAAGCTATATTCCACATATCTTTCGTATCTGCCAAAGCACAAAGTAAGCTTTCCGCTTAAAATGAATGCAGATGCAAGGGGGAGCTTTACCGAGCTTTTAAAAACCGAAAAATGCGGTCAGTTCAGTGTTAATATATCAAAGCCCGGTATTACCAAGGGTCAGCATTGGCATCACAGCAAATGGGAATTTTTTATTGTTGTTTCGGGCAAGGGACTTATTCAGCAGCGAAATATCAATGACGATGAGGTTTTGAACTTTTATGTTTCGGGTGATAAAATTGAAGCAGTACATATGTTGCCCGGATATACCCACAATATAATAAATCTTAGTGACAGTGAAGATTTAGTAACCCTTATGTGGGCGAACGAACAGTTTGATAAAAATAATCCCGATACATTCTATCTACCTGTGGAGGAATAAAAATGCAAATTAAAACCGATTATTCTGATGTAAGCTTTAAAAATAACGGCAAGCTTAAGCTTTTAATAATTGTAGGCACAAGACCTGAAATAATTCGTCTTGCGGCAGTTATTGATAAATGTAGAAAATATTTTGATACTGTTTTGGCACATACGGGTCAGAATTATGATTATAATCTTAACGGCGTATTCTTTAAGGATTTAAAGCTGGATGCACCTGAGGTTTATATGGATGCAGTTGGCGATGATTTAGGCGCAACGGTTGGTAACATTATAAATTGTTCATATAAGCTTATGAATCAGATAAAGCCTGATGCGCTTCTCATTTTAGGTGATACCAATTCCTGCCTTTCGGCAATATCGGCCAAAAGATTACACATTCCTATTTTCCATATGGAGGCGGGCAATCGTTGTAAGGATGAATGTCTGCCCGAGGAAACCAATCGTCGAATAGTAGATATTATTTCGGATGTTAATTTAGCCTATTCCGAGCACGCCCGTCGTTATCTGCACGAATGTGGACTTCCTAAGGAGAGAACCTATGTTACAGGTTCGCCTATGGCAGAGGTGCTTCACAATAATTTAGAGGATATTAAGGCAAGTGACATTTTAGAAAAGCTTGGTTTAGAACCTAAGCGCTATATACTTCTTTCTGCTCACAGGGAGGAGAATATTGATACCGAGGCTAACTTTTTATCACTATTTACTGCCATTAACAAGCTTGCTGAAAAATATAATATGCCTATACTTTATTCCTGCCATCCGCGTTCTAAAAAGCGTTTGGAGCAGAGCGGCTTTAAGCTTGACAGTCGTGTTATTCAGCACGAGCCTCTGGGATTCCACGATTACAACAAGCTTCAGATGAATGCCTATGCGGTTGTTTCGGATAGCGGTACTTTACCTGAGGAAAGCTCCTTCTTTACAAGTGTGGGTAATCCTTTTCCCGCTGTTTGTATTCGCACATCTACAGAGCGCCCCGAGGCTTTGGATAAGGCCTGCTTTGTTATTGCGGGTATTGATGAAAAATCCCTGCTTCAAGCTGTAATAACCGCAGTAGAGATGAACGAAAGCGGCGACTACGGTATCCCCGTACCCGATTATGTAGAAGAAAATGTTTCCTCAAAGGTTGTTAAAATTATTCAGTCTTATACAGGAATTGTAAACAAAATGGTATGGCGCCGGTCCTAGACCTGATTTATTACGAATAGGTCAGTAGATGTAGCTTGGCTTATACCTCGTATCCATTTCGTTTGTGAGTATAAGGCAATTTTTGACATAGTTTTTTAGAATACAAAAGCCTCGTTCTGTGGTCGAAAGGTCACAGAACGAGGCTTTGTTATTTTGTTGAATAAGAAATACGGCATTAATCCTCAAAAACAGCTTCTATTTTTTCTCGGTCGTAGTCCAATATCCATTTATTAAACTTTACGTAAGTATCTTTAATTGCTGATTTTTCCGAAGCTACCAAATCAGCACCTCTGTCATCGTATAAATGAAACATTATTTTATTATCTGAGCAAATCCAGAAAACCGAAGCTGTAAATAAATGCTCACCACCTAAATCAGAAATAATAATTTCTTTTAATAAGTTTTCTTTTGAGAAGTTTGTTGTTGATAAGTCCCATAAAAGAAGTGCTGTATTGCAAACATCATCATCCTCAATGATTTCTTTTTTATTTATTTCGTGAGGCGGTTGCAAATTCGCAACGGATAAAACAGTTTTAATATCCTTCTCTAATTCATTTTCATCAACGTAGTATAGCAGTATAGCCAGTATATCAGGTTCGGGATTAAGTGAACCGAGTATTTGAGTGGTTTTGTTAAGGCAATGTTCTATGTATAAGGGGTTGATGGTGTGCTTTTTTGAATATACCTCCAACTCTGAAGAATCACCGATATCAAAGCGTATTCCGATTTTAGCAGAATAAAATATAGGATATTCAATATCCTGCATCCCAAAGTTATTTAATGTATTATAAAAACGATTAAGTAAAGTCATAGTAACACCTCTTTAAGATATTATAACATATCCTAAATAATTATTCATCCATTCCCAATAACCAATTTACAGAAACCTTTAGTATTTTTGAAAGTTCGCGCAATTCATAATCTGCAACAAAACGGGTTCCTATTTCGATTCTGGATATGCTGTCCCGTTCAATTATTATTCCGTTAATTTGTAGCTTTGCGGCTAAATCACTTTGGGTGAGCCTTAATTTGCATCTGGCTTCGTGTATTCTTTCACCACAAATATTCTTTTTACCATTATAATCATAAATTTTCATACTAACACCTCTATATATTTTATGTTAAAGATAAGAATTTATCTTGACATTAACATATTTTGAGGTTATAATTGTGTTAAAGATAAGAATTTACATTTTGTCTTTAATAAATATCGAAAGAGGAATGAAAATGACTGAAATTTTAGGACAAACAAATGGTAATGAGCAAAACGAAAAACTTGATAAGTTGTTTCAAGCTGCACGCAATGCAAGAGAAACCTCAGATGATGCAACTGCATTAAAGCATTATGAGGAAATCAGTGCAATAAATCCAAACAGTTGGGAAGCTATGTTTTATCTTGTGATTTTAAAAACTAATAGCATAAAAAACGGAGAAATTGCCTCGGCTGCAGCTAGTGTTCAAAACTGTTTACCAAAGGTGTTCGAGCTTATAAAAAATACAATTAGCGATAATGAAGAACAGAAAAAAGCTGTTCAAGAGGTTCTAGACCAGTGTTACAAAACAGCTTTATGGTTAACCTCGGCAAGCGAAAATTTTTACAAGTCAATTACCGAGGGCAATGGAACAATGGCAATGACAGGTATATTTGGTGCAGCTACTAGCTTGGATGCAACTAGCAAAGCAAGACATGAATCAAGAAAAAGAAGTATTCAAATTAGTGGAATTTTTATTCATTGTTTTACAGCAATAGAAAAAACTTGCGATGATGATGAATTTTATAGAAATAAAAAGGCTTGGTTGTTAGAAAAAACATTTGATTTGCATTTTAGACATATAAAATTTTGCAAAACCGCTATTTATGATAAAAATGCGGTGGAAACATTTTACACAGAGTTAAAGAAACTCAATCCTTCTTATATATTACCCGATATTAAGGCAACAGGTAACAGAAATAATTTGATATTAGGTATAGCTTTAACAGTAGTTGCTCTTGCTATTGGTATTATATATGCTTTATGGATAAGCAATGTATTTTAATTTAAAGAAGTATTAAAAAAAACCGCTTTGTTTAACAAGGCGGTTTTTAGCATTTTTTAAGTATAACATATCATATAATTAAACAAAACCATAAGAGAGGAATAATACAAAATGGAACAGGATTATTATTTAGCACCTGACGCACATAATGAAGAAGAAACAACTGAAATCGCGCACAAAAGCAAAAAATACGATCCGCACATTTCAATATTTATTCTGCAGGGGGTTATATGTGCGGCGGTAATAATAATCTGTATTATTATCAAAACCTTTTTTGGGAATTTTTTTGGCGAGATAAAAACCTGGTATGATAAAAATATGAATCAGGATACAGATGCTTCTTTAGTGCTTGAAGATACGGCTGAAAATTACGGGACAGGCGGACCTTTAGAGGTGGGTGAGGTAGATTTATCAAAAGGCTTTGTGCTACCTGTTTCGGGAGTGCAAACCTCAAGCTACGGCTATCGTTCCGACCCATTTACAGGTGAAATTGCATCACATAACGGTATAGATATTGCCGCCGAAAAGGGGACAGAAATAAAAGCCGCAATGGATGGCGTAATTGAAGTATCCCAAAAATCAGGTGGAGATTACGGCAATTACATAATTATAAACCACGGTGGCTTTAAAACCCTTTACGGGCACTGCGAAAAGCTCTATTCCGATGTTGGTGAAAAAGTATCATCAGGTGATATTATTGCTACGGTAGGCAGTACGGGGCGCTCTACAGGACCTCACCTTCATTTTGAAATACGAATAGGGGACACTAGAATAGATCCAACACCCTTTATAAAAATAGAAAACAAATGATTACATTTACGATTTTCGGTATAAAATTTGTAGTATCAGTGGGATTTATGGGAGTTCTTACTTTAATGCTTTATATTGACAGGGCAGGACTTATGTTGCCGACTATTACAGCTATTACGCTTCACGAAGCTGGGCATATAGCGGCATTGATGCTTTTAAAAGCAAAGCCGGAAAGAGTCGAGCTTAAGGTTGGAGCAGTGGGTATATCAGGTAGCTTTGTACTTAGTCGCAGCAGCGAAATAGTTATGTTTGCGGCAGGCTCTGTTTTAAATATTTTTCTTTTTTTTATTTTATATTTTTTGTATTATCTGTCAGACATTGAAATTTTGCTTACTTTTAGTATTGTAATGTTGGTTATAGGGCTATTTAATTTATTGCCTATTGTCGGTCTGGATGGTGGAAGTATTTTAAATGCAGTCCTTGGAGCTTTTTTAAAAGCTCAAACGGTGGGTAGAATTATATTTGCTCTTTCAATCATTACCGTAACACTGATTATAGCTTTTGGAATTTGCGTTTTAAGTGATACAAAATCCAATATTACCTTGATTTTAATGGGACTTTATTTATTTTTAGGAATTTTACTGTCAAAAAAGCAAAAGAATGATTGCAAAATGCCTTTAAATATAGTAAAATGAAATTAACTATTGTATTTGGAGGCGCTAAGGTGGATAACAAGCGACTTGAACAGTTCTTTTTAACGGTTCAAAAACCGGGAAGGTATTCCGGTGGCGAAATGGGAAGCATAATTAAGGATAAATCCAAGGTGGATGTTCGTTTTGCTTTTTGCTTTCCCGATACATACGAAATAGGAATGTCACATTTGGGTATGAAAATCCTTTATGGTCTTTTTAATGAGCGAGAGGATATTTGGTGTGAGCGAGTTTTTGCACCCTGGATGGATTTTGAGGATGTTATGCGCAGGGAAGATATTCCTCTTTTCGCTCTTGAAAGCCGCGACCCTGTAAGCGAGTTTGATTTTATAGGCTTTACACTTCAATATGAGTTATCATATACAAATGTTTTAAATATGCTGGATTTGTCGGGTGTTCCTCTTAGGTCTGCCGACCGTACCGACCTTACACCCTTGGTTGTTGCGGGCGGTCCTTGTGCCTGTAATCCTGAACCGCTTGCCGATTTTGTTGATATTTTCTTCCTTGGTGAGGGTGAGGAAGTTGATTTAGAGGTTATTGACCTTTACAAAAAATACAAAGCTGAGGGCGGTAACGATAAGCGAGAATTTTTAAAGCTTGCCTCTCAGATCGAGGGCGTTTATGTACCTTCTTTATATGATGTGGAGTATGGCAGTGAGGGTAAAATAACCAAATATATTCCCAAAGATGGCGCGCCTGCCGTTGTTCATAAGCGCATTATGGCAGATATGGATAAATCATATTATCCCAAGAACTTTGTTGTGCCCTTTACCGAAATTGTCCACGACAGAGCCGTTATGGAGATATTCCGCGGTTGTATTCGTGGTTGCCGCTTTTGTCAGGCAGGCTTTATTTACAGACCTGTAAGGGAAAAATCTGCAGATGTAATAAATGCTGAGGCAAAGGCTCTTTGTGATAGTACAGGCTATGATGAAATGTCACTTTCATCCCTTAGCACAAGTGATTATACCGAAATTGAGCCATTGCTTGCCCGTATGATAGAATGGACCGATGAGGATAAAATAAGCCTTTCGTTACCATCTCTTAGAATAGATAATTTCTCTCCCGAGTTATTAGAAAAAATGAAGATGATAAGAAAAAGCGGTCTTACCTTTGCGCCCGAGGCGGGAACACAGCGTCTGCGTGATGTTATAAATAAAAATATAACAGAAAAGGATATTATGAAATCCTGCGCTACCGCTTTTGCAGGCGGTTATACTGCGGTTAAGCTCTATTTTATGATAGGACTTCCCACCGAAACCGATGAGGATATTATAGGTATTGCAAAGCTTGGACAAAAAATAGTTGACCTTTATTATAATGTGGAAGGCAGACCAAAGGGTAAGGGCGTTAATGTTTCTATAAGTGTTTCTACCTTTGTTCCAAAGCCGTTTACACCCTTCCAATTTTGTCCTCAGATATCCAAGGATGAAATGCGCCGTCGTCAACAGCTGCTAAGAGACAGCATAACAACAAAAAAGATTTCTCTTAGCTGGCACGATAGTGATACCAGCGCATTAGAGGGTGCCTTGGCTCGTGGTGATCGCCGAATGGGTGAGGTACTGCTTAACGCCTTTAATATGGGCGCTAAAATGGATAGCTGGGGCGAATCCTTTAGCTATGATTTGTGGATGAACGCCTTTGAAAAGGCGGGACTTTCTGCTGAATTTTACTCCAACCGCGAAAGAGCAGTAGACGAAATAAATCCTTGGGATCATCTTGATTACGGCGTTTCAAAGGAATTTTTAATAAAAGAGTATAATCTTGCTATTGAAGAAACCACAACACCAAACTGTCGCGAGAAGTGTGCGGGTTGTGGTGCCAATAAATACGGAAAGGGTGTTTGCTTTGAAAAATGTAAGAATGTTCTTTAAAAAAAGCGGACCCTTGCGCTTCGTTTCCCATTTGGATATGAATAGGGTTATGACAAGACTTTTACGCCTTTCTAAAGTGCCCATATGGTATACAGAGGGCTTTAATCGTCATCCATACATTACCTTTGCCTTGCCACTTTCTTTAGGTTTTTCAAGTGAATATGAGGTTATGGATTTTCGTTTTGATGATGAAAATGATAATTTTGATATTTCTGTAGCAGAAAAAATGATTTCAGATGTATGCCCCGAAGGCATAGAGGTTATAGCCCTTAAGGAGCCTGTTTTTAAAAGCGGAAAAATCGCCTTGGCAGATTTTAAAATTACCTTTTTTAAAGATTCATCAGCAACAGCCAAAACCCTTGAGGATTTTTTAAACCTAAAGGAAATTATTGTTTCAAAAACCACTAAAAAGGGCGGGACTAAAGAAATAGACCTTGCGCCCAAAATTAAAGAGTACAAAATTTTGTCAGATGATGAATTAACCCTTTTTATTAAACTTCCCGCAGGCGGTGAGGATAATATTAATCCCAAAATACTTGTTGATAAGTATTTAGCCGAAATAGGGGAGCAAAACGGTTTTTACACCGTTATCCGTACCGGCTTGTATTTGGCAGACGGTACAAAATTTGAGTAGGTAGATAAAATGTTAAAATCGTTATTAGTGATATTTAAAGGCTTTTTTGTAGGCGGCACTATGATGGTTCCCGGAGTTAGCGGCGGTTCGATGGCAATGATTTTGGGAATATACAATCGCCTTATTGAAGGTATAGCCAATTTTAGAAAATCACCTGCAAAAAATGCTGTATTTTTAATTAAATTCGGACTTGGCGCGGTATTTGGAATAGCGTTGTTTTCAAGATTTGTAATCACTCCATTGCTTAACGCATTTCCGCTTCAGGTAAGTTATTTTTTCCTTGGTGCTGTTGCGGGTGGAATACCTATGATTTATAAAACAGCAGGTGTAAAAAAGTTTAATCTTAATGCAATTATTTATCCCGTAATCGGAATAATTTTTGTTTTGCTGATTGCTATTATTCCGGAGGGCTTGTTTGCGCCAGGCAATGAATTAACACTTGGTAATATGGTTTTGCAGTTTTTGGGCGGTATAATTATTGCAATCGGACTGATACTTCCCGGAATAAGCGTTTCACAGCTACTTTTAATGCTCGGTCTTTACGGCAGTGTTGTTTCAGCTATTACCACCTTTAACTTATTGCCATTTATACCACTGGCTTTAGGTGTTGTAATAGGCAGCTTGTTATCTGCAAAGCTTATGGATAAAGCAATGCAGAAATACCCCGAAGCCACATATCTTATAGTGTTTGGTTTTTTACTTGGCTCGTTACCTGAGCTTTTTCCCGGTATTCCTACAGGAATTAACATTCCGATTTGTATTTTGACCTTTGTGCTTGGCTTTGGATTTATCTACCTTTTACAGAGGCTGGAGAATAGTAAATAGTTTTATAAAAAAGGATGCTTCAAATTTGAAGCATCCTTTTTTTGTAATTTTAAAAGTGTTTATTTTGCAATAAGTGCGCTGGTTATACGGTAGCTACCACTGGTACATTCAATTTTTACCGTAACAGTATCGTTACCGTCAAAGAACTTTATAAAGTTCATCCAATTAAGATTGCTATCTCGTTTTGCGGTGTGTGTTGCCGCGAGTGTACCGTTTATATAAATTTTAGCAACGGGGGCTTCGGGACAGTTAATGCTCATAAGAGCAAAAAGCTTGCACTTATCAATGGTAAATTCAACATATCCGCCTTGCTCAATCTGCCATATAGTCCAGTTAGAAACGGTAGTAGAATCGTAGTTGGAATATGTACCAATTGTAACATTGTAGGAATCTGTAAGTAAATCGCCAATATTTGCCTCACCGTACATCATAGTACCCATAAAGTATTCGGTGTACTTATCAAGGGGAGCGTTGGGGTAGGTAACGGCTTCGGTTATGTTATCCATATCGGCATAAACCTTGCCTAAATAGTGATTGATTGCGTTAGCGGCAAGCTTGTGACCGATTTGGGTGGGATGAATATAATCCGCCCAAAGCTTCTTCCAATGTGCGGCATCGGACTCCACATTATATCCGTCACCGTCTGAATCTAAGTAGCAATCCCACATTACGCCATAGTAGTCAATAACGGGAACATCATTGTAAAGCATTACGGGACCGTGCAAATCCTCACGATTTGTACCTCTAAGGCAAACACCTTTATTATATTCGCTACTGTTTACATTACCGAATGTAATGGTAATAACTGCAATCTGCTTTTCGTAAAGGGTGCGGAGAATAGCCTCATAAGAGCCTGCGTGGTAATCGTTGGGCTGGTCATTGGTGGTAAAATCAAGAATTACAAGGTCGGGATTAAAGCTAAGCACATGATCCTGCATTCTTGCAATACCTAAAACAGATGTTGTAGAGCCAATACCTGCATTGTGCCAATTAACCGTTATGTTCGGGAACTTTTCTCTAAGCCATACGGCAACAAGGTGAGAGTAACTGTCAAGCTCGTTTGTACAAGCGGCCTTCTGGGTAATGGAGCCGCCAAAGCCTACAACGGTAATATCCTCACCACGCTCTGCCTTTTCAAACATAGCTTTAAGCATTGCGCGGTTGCCCATATTTGCTATTGCTCTTTCAAAGAAAGGCTCATAGTATCCGTCGGTCTCAAGTGCCTTGGTAAGGTCAGCGCCGCTAAGGGTGTCTTCTGCCTTAGCAATATTTCTGAGCTTACCTGCGAATTTAAGTTCGGATTTTAAATAATTATCATACATAGTAAATTTACCGTCCTTACCGCCTGCGAATACATTAAATGCAGTTATATCTTCTTCGGTTTGTGCCGAAGGTCCGTTGCCGTTATCAATTGCGGTGGCAACATCAAACACACTCAAGGCTGTTGGCTCTCCGTAATAAACAGTACCTGTACCGTCTATAGCATATGCGCGAATAATATATTCATCATCATAATTGCTTGTGGGAATACCTGTAAGGTATGCAGTATAAATGTTTGCAGTATCTGTAGTATCAAAAAGAATGGGCGTTGTTACGGTATTGCTGTTGTAAGCAATGCCTTTAACGCTATTTTCACTATCTAATGTAAGCTCGCCTTCAAGTTTTGAATTTAAAGCAACAACCGAGCCATATTCGGTAATACCATATTCAGTAATAAAATCTTTATTGATTTTATTGTAAATTCGCATACCGTTTTTGCCTGTGGAGCTTGCGGCTGCGGTGCGCAGAGCGGCGGCATCGTTATAGGCGGTTTTTATTCTGTCAAATACTTCTGAAACTGAAATATCGTCAATGTAGAATTTTGCAGTGTTTTCAGTACCGTACGAAACACCTGATGAATCAAGAATTAAATAAACCGTATTAAGATTGACAGCAGTTTCCGGAACAGTGAACTTAAAATCAACTTTTTCCCAATCGCCGCTGGAAATATTAAAATCCTTTAGAGAAGTTTCACCGTTTGAAAGGGTGAGTCCAAAGGTAGGATAGTTGTTACAAAGGTGAGCTGTACTGGTTCCCGCAATACCGCTTGAACCGAAGTTAACTGTTGTTGTAACGGCAATATTCTTTATTTTTGTGTTAGTTGTTTCACCGCGTTTTAGCCAGAAAGAAAGGTTGTAGGTACGACCTGGCTTGACATTTGAAATTGCTGTTGCGGTTGCCCAGTGTTGTTGCTCAAAATAAAGTGAGCGATTACCCGAATGGGCTTGGGAATCGGTTATTGTAACGGTTGATATATTGCTGTAACTTCCGGTTGCAGTTTGGGTGTAGGCGTTACCCTTATTATCGTATATTGTGCCTGCAAAGGTTTGACCACGGTATCCGGCTGTTTTTTGACCGCCGAAGTATACACCGCTAGGTGCTTCTTCGTTTTTATTTGTGTGCACAAGAATGGTGCCATTTTCATATCCTTCAAAAGAAGCGGCAGGCATCATATTGGAGCTTTTAATCTTTGCTGTATAATTTGCGGCATCTTCGGGGGCAACATTTTTTAGTGTGGTTTCTTGACTCACAAGATTGTCATCGGCATCATACCAGCCTAAGAAATCATAAGCGAATGAATCAATATATTTTACCGCAAGATTTACAGTATTATCATCGTTAGTGTCAATTTCAACTTCACCGTAAGCATTGGAGTCTTCAACAACTTCACCTTTAATATTTACAAACTCAACCGGAATTTCATCAATTTTAATTTCTTCCTTTTTTTCGGCTACGGTAAGGTTGTCCATATAGAACTGATTAACAATATTAGTACCATTACCCGTTGAATCCATAACCAGATAAACTGTAGTAAGATTTGTTGCCTTTTCGGGAAGGGTGAATTCCATGGAAATAAGCTCCCAGTTGTCGCTTGAAATATCTATGCTTTTTTTAACTGAAAGTGCAAGGGTATTATAAAGGTTACAAATGTGATTATTAAAATTAGAATCAACTACATTATTAAGACCAATATTCAAAGTAGTCAAAACAGCCGTAGCTTTAAGTAAGGTTCTGGCAGTTACGGTTGGGTCGCGTTTTATTCTGTAAGATACCGTATAGGTTTTGCCGGGCTCAACATTCTCAATAGCCGTTGCAAAAGCCCAACCGGAACCTTTGAAATAAAGAGATTTGCTTCCCGAATAGAAATAATTGGATGAAGAAGTTACTTCTATTGCGGATGAATAACTGCCGGATGTATATTGGGTATGTTCGTTACCCTGATTATCATAGAAGGTGCCTGCAAAGGTTTGACCTCTATATCCTGCGGTTTTAATTCCGCCCCATTCCCCGACGGAAGGGAACTGAGTGCTTTGGTCCGTATGAACCAAAGAATCACCAACTGTATATTCTTCGAACGATGTAGAGTAGTCTGAAAATCCATCCTCCGTATCCATACCCACATCCATATCTACGTCATCAAGCGCATATACTGAACCGGTAAACATACTCGTCGCCATTAAGCAGACGAATAAAAGTAGTGCTAGAAGTTTTTTCATAAATATTCTCCTTTTTAAGTATTATGATATTTGATATCATAATTTCATTTTATATAAAAAAGAAGTTTGTGTCAATAAAAGCAAAAAAATATGTTTATTTTTCACATTTAATGTTTATTTTTCACATTTAATCTTTATTTTTTGTAAAAGGATGGTGGATTACCTGTATGTCTTTTTATAACCTTGCTGAAGTGGTATATATCTGAATATCCAAGCTTTTCGGCAACCTCAGAAATGGTAAACATCTGACTTTCAAGTAGCTTTATAGCCCAATGTATGCGTATGTTTTCACGGTATTGCATAGGCGAAAGCTTCATCTGTTCCTTAAAAAGCCGTCTGAAGTGGGTGGTGCTTAAATCACAAAGGTCGGCCAATTGTTCATTGGTTATGTTTTTATCATAATTCTGATTAATAAAGGTAAGTGCGGGGGAGAGTCTTCCGCCAAACTCATAACCTGTTGATGCATTGTTGCAGATATTTATTAAGTCAATTAGTATATGCTCAGCCTTAAGTCTGGATTCCATAATATAAAAGGGGGAGCGGTTTTCCCATAGGTTAAGCATTTCTTCGGCTTGCTTTAAAACATACGGGTGTTTTTCGGTATCAATATAAGTGGGTAATCCAAGCTCGTCGAAACCACCCTCAGGGTGAAGGGAAAAGCCTGTTGTTATATAAGTTATTCCATTTTTGCCGCCTTTAAAAATATATTTGTGTTTTGCTTGCAAAAGCATAACCGAATGTTTTTTAAGGTGATGCTCGCCCGAGGCATCGATAAAAAAGCCGTCACCGTCGGTAATAAAAATAAATCCGTCAAAATTTCTGCTTATGCAGTTAAAAATAAAATTGGATTTTTCCTTTTTTTGAACTATTATAGACATTTTGCCAATGCGTATATCGTGAAAAAGCTGCATAGAAACACCACCAAAAACATTTTATTTAATTTTAACATAATAAATTTTCAATGTAAAGAATAAATAACAATTTATGGACAAATAATACAAAAATTGGCTTTATTGTGCATTGAAAGAAAAATATATAGGTAATATAATTAGAATGATATGTTATGAAATTCTATGGTAACATAAAGTAGGCTGGAAGGAATGTTGTGTTATGTCAGAATGCTATGTTGAATCCTATGTAATTCCATCGGCAAATATGGGTGAGTTGAACCCGTTGCCCGATATTAAAAATAATGCTTATATCCACGCAAAAATTGAGGTTACTGAAAATGTATCCAATGAAGATAAAAAACATATTGGCGACGGTATGATTCCAACCTTGCTTCCTTATATGGAGCAAAACGGATATGACCGCAATCGCGCCGATAAGGTTTACCGCGCAGTTGTTTTGGAGAATAAATATTTAAAGGCGGTTTTTCTGCCTGAGCTTGGCGGCAGACTCTGGTCTTTAATAGATAAAGAAACAGGCAAGGATCTGCTTTACTGTAACCCCGTTTATCAGCCCGGAAATCTGGCGCTTCGTAATGCTTGGTTCAGCGGCGGTGTAGAATTTAATGTTTCCATAAAAGGGCATAACCCACTTACCTGTGATAGTCTTTTTGTAAAAAAAATTAAAATGCAGGATGGTACTATCGGCGCTCGTTTTTATGAATATGAGCGTATTCGCGGTGTGGCTTACGGCTTTGATACTTGGCTTCCTAAAGATTCTAAAATGCTCTACATTCGTCCCAGAATTGAAAATCGTACAGGAAAAGAAGTTTGGATGTACTGGTGGAGCAATATTGCCGTTCCGGAAACTGCTGAAACTCGTGTTGTAGTTCCTACTTCCGAATGCTTTATTAACTATTTTGGTAATAATCACTATGTTTTAGATGCATCTCCTGTTCCTAATGCTCTTGATACCGATGTAAGCTATCCAAACAATTTAAAGCGTTCTTTGGATTTCTTTTACCGTATTCCCGATTCAGAGCAAAAGTGGATAACCGCTGTAGATAAAAACGGTTATGGACTTATTCAGTGCTCTACTAAAGAGCTTAAGGGTAGAAAGCTTTTTGTTTGGGGTAAAGGCGCAGGTGGTAAAAATTGGAATAACTTCCTGTCTGACGGTAACAACAGCGGTTATATTGAAATTCAGGCAGGTCTTGCCAGAACACAGCTTGAACATATTCCTATGCCCGCTGACGAAGTGTGGACTTGGGTTGAAGGCTATGGTGCCTTTAGTGGTAGCGCAGATGTAATGCACGGCGAATGGCAGGGCGCTGTTAAAGAGGTTGAAACCGCCCTTAGCACCAATTTTAATGGTGATATGGAAGGCGAGCTTTCTGTTCTTAAGGAGCTTGATGCAACACCTTTGGAATTTATACATATTGGTTCAGGTTGGGGAGCTCTTGAAAATGTTCGTCGCGCAGCAGATAATGAAAAATCCCTTTCAGATGTTTTTGAATTTCCTGAGTTTTCTTTAACCGAAGCTCAACGCGAGTGGACTAATCTTTTAGAAAACGGAAGACTCTCAGAACGCAGGGTAGAGGATAGGCCGTTAGGATATTTGGTTGATAAAAAATGGTGTGAACGCCTTGAAGCTGCCCTTGAAAATACTGAAAACCGCAACTGGTATGCATATATGCAGCTTGGTGTTATGCGCTATGCCTTAGGCTTACTGGATGAGGCAAGAGAAGCGTTTGAAGAATCCCTTAAATATCGTCAAAATGCTTGGGCAAATCGCAACCTTGCAATGCTTTGGCGCAATGAGTACCAGAATAATGTTAAGGCTACAGAATACATTACCGCCGCAGTAAAACTTCAAAAGAATTGTCGCGGAATTTGGCTTGATGCCGCAACTACATATTTAAGAGCAGAAAAACCTGAGCTTTGGTTAGAGGCTTTTGAAAATGCTCCTGATACTGTAAAATCGGACGGCAGACTTCAGCTTTATTATGTATCTGCTCTTATGAAGCAGGGCAGATATGAAGAAGCGGCTGATATATTAAAGCCTGGTTTTGAAATGCTTGATATGAAAGAGGCTGACACCGATCTTTCAGACCTCTGGCGCGAGCTTTACGGCGCCCTTATCTCTAAGAATTTAGGCATAACCGATGAAGCCGAGCTTGACAGATTAGTAGAGGAGAAATACCCCTTAGGCAAGCTTGATTTCAGAACACATTAAAATATAAGCACCTTGTTTTGAATTTTCAAAGCAGGGTGCTGTTTATATATTAATAATCACTTTTAATAAATAAAATTACCTTATAATACTATTGAATATTTTTGCTTATGTGGTAAAATTATATCATAATATGTTAAAAGGGGAATTTTTATGAAGTTTATAAAGGTAGACAGTTATGAAAAATTAAGCCGTCAGGCGGCAAATATTATTTCGGCACAGGTTATTATTAAGCCTGATTGTGTGTTGGGACTTGCTACAGGTTCCTCACCGATAGGTACATATAAGCAGCTTATCAATTGGTACGAAAAAGGTGATATTGATTTTTCAAATACCATTTCTGTAAATCTTGATGAGTATGTTGGACTTAGTGGTGATAAGGACCAAAGCTATCGTTATTTTATGAATAATAACTTTTTTAACCGTATAAATATTAAAAAGGAAAACACCTTTGTTCCCAACGGTTGTGCCGAGGATCTTAATGCTGAGTGTGAGGCTTATGATGCTAAAATAAAAGAGCTTGGAGGCATTGACCTTCAGCTTTTAGGTATTGGTTTGGATGGTCATATCGGCTTTAATGAGCCGGACGATTCTTTTATTAAGAACACTCATGTTGTTGACCTTCACGAGTCTACTATTGAGGCTAACTCCCGCTTCTTTGCAAGTAGAGATGAGGTTCCCACAAAGGCTGTAACAATGGGTATGGTTTCTATTATGCAGGCTAAAAAGATTTTGCTTATTGCAAACGGACAAAATAAAAAAGAAATACTTGAAAAAGCTTTCTTTGGTCCCATTACCCCCCAGATTCCCGCATCCATTTTACAGCTTCATCCCGATTTAACCGTTATATATAGCGAAAATTAACATAAATACTTGCAATTTTCTACAAGGTGTGGTATACTGTATAAAAATTATTTAAAAAGGCGGTTACTACTTTATGAAGTGTCCTTATTGCTCCTTTGAGGAAAGCAAGGTTATTGATTCCCGTCCCACCGATGAGGGTGAACGCATTCGTCGTAGACGCGAGTGTTTAAGTTGTCAAAAACGCTTTACTACCTATGAAATAATTGAAAGCCTTCCCATTATCGTTATTAAAAAAGATAAATCACGAGAGGTGTTTAATCGTGATAAGCTTTTAAACGGTTTGTTAAGGGCTTGTGAAAAGCGCCCTGTTTCGCTTGAAAAACTTGAAAATATGATAGATGATATTGAAGTTGTTCTTCAAAATTCTCTTGACCGTGAGGTTTCCAGCGATAAAATCGGCGAGCTTGTTATGGATAAGCTTAAGGAAGTAGATGAGGTTGCTTATGTGCGTTTTGCATCGGTTTACCGCCAGTTTAAGGATATCGGCACCTTTATGAGCGAACTTAATAAATTGCTTAATACAAAATAAGATTATGTTTAAAGCAGGCTGCAATCCGCAACCTGCTTTTGGTATGTAGTAGGGCACATTGTTTATATAATACATTTAAGCCATATACCAAAAAGTTTGAAAAGTTATATACAAACAGATTGATTTTTCATATTATTTAAGTTATTATTAATAGGCATAATAAAAAAAGGATGTGTTTTTTATGACAGTAAGAGATAAACTATGGCTTTTTGCCAGTTGCGCTCATGACGATGATCCATCGCTTGGTAAATCGCCTACACATCATCGCTATTTAAAAAAATCTCGCATTACGCCCGCTGAGGGTTGTTTTATGCTTGATATACCTAATATTATTATGGTTGGTTCATCGGGTGGTGAGCCTGTGCCATTTTCATATGACGCTTTGGGTTATGCCGAAAGCTTTTGCCGTTTGGATAGAGTGCTTTGGAGCGTTACGGGCTCGGGCGGTTTTAGAAGCGGTAATGAAGAGGCTTTCATTTGTGATATGGCAAAAAAATACCCCAATGTTATGGGTGGTTTTGCTGACGATTTATTTTTTAACGATGACCTTGGGAATATAGAAGATGAAGCGCTTTTAAAGGAGCTTACTGAGAAAAAAGAAAAAAATCAGGCGATTTTAAATAGCGTAACTTCTACCTTTAAAAATGCTTGCAAGCCAATGGAGCTTTGGGCAACCGTTTACATAAGCAATGCTGAGGCAAGACTTTGGGACGAAAATCCCGAATTTTGGAACAACTTTACAGGGCTATCTCTCTGGACTTGGGAGATGAAGGATTTGCCAAAACTTGAAACCAATTTTAATGCTGTCAAAAAAGCATTTCCAAATAAAAAGCTCTATTTGGGCATTTATATTTATGACTATATGTCAGGTGAGCCCATTCCAAATGATTTAATGGAGCATCAGTGCGAATTTGGTCTTAAAATGCTTAAAGAAAATCAGATAGACGGTATGATTTTCTTAACCAACTGCGTAATGGGAATTGGTTTGCCAAGTGAATATTGGCTTAGAAATTGGATAGAAAAGAACAAAAACATCGAACTAGGTGAATAGTTATGCAGGCGATTTTAATTATATCTATTGTTTTGCTTTATAGCTTGCAAACGCTTTTTTGTACATTCTTTAATCGTAAATATAAGGGTAAAGAAGAGCTCTCTTCATTGGTTTTTTGTGTTTTAGAAGGTGCATTTATAGTTGTTTTTACCCTTGTGTGGATGGCGTTTGGCATAGGTGCCTCAGAAAGCGGTGTTTTTGCAAGTTGGGAAGGTTTTCATTTTGCTCCGTCTATTTTTACCGTTGTAATAGGCGTATTTAATGCAGTGGCTTTGTTTGGTTATAACATCGCAATTATAAAGGCAGCCGATAAAGGTTCATATGCATTCATGAATGTAGCAATGCTTTTTGGCGGAATAGTTATCCCCGCCATTTATGAAATGTTTACGGGCCATATGTTAGAGCTGCACCACTACATTGCAATTGCCGTTATGCTTTTATCCTTTGTTCTTATGAATTATAAGGATATGAAGTTAAAAGGCACGCCACTTATTTATTATATATACTGTATAATTTTGTTTGTATGCAACGGTCTTTACGGTGTGTTTATGAAGGTACAAAGCGGCCATGCCGAAAAAGAAAGCAATGAAATGATAATAATTACATATGGGCTTATGGGCATAATCGCTTTAATACAGCTTGCTTTTAAAGAGAAAAAGCAAACTGCAGCCGCCTTTAAAATTGGTAAACAAGCAGTATTACCGCTTATTTTGTGCCTTTTTATTGCGGCAACGGCAATAAATGTGTATATGATTTTAATACCTCTTTTGGGCAATATTGTTACAATCCTTTATACTATTGATAACGGTGGCGTTTTGGTGCTTTCGGCGGTTTATTCTGTGATTTTCTTCAAGGAAAAAATAGATAAAATGAAGCTTTTTGGAATTGTTTTAGCGGTCATAGCAATTGTTGCTCTGGCAATTAATGCCGAATCTATTGCTGCATTAAAGGATTTGATTTTTTAGTTTTTAGGGGAGATTATAATATATAGTAAAACTCCGTGCGTTTAATTTCGCACGGAGTTTTGCTTTATAGAAATATGGCTTTATAATTCTGATTTCCAGTTTTCAATATTTTCTTTTACAAAATCATCGTCTACAAGTTGAGGATACATATCATAAATTCTCTCTATCTCTTCAGCCTGACCGCAAGATAACACTTCATTTGGGTTTATGCAGTTAAGAGTTTTCATAAGACCTTGCTTTTTTAGCACATAATGAAGACCGGGGATGCAGCCTGCAAAACCGTTCGTTCCGTCAAAAAGAACGGCATTTGAATCGATAACAGCATTTGCAAGTGATAACATTTCGGCAGAAATCTGCCCTTTACTCTTTTCTTTTTTGCAAAGTTCAAAAAGTTCTACCGCACGTTTGGTCCATACTGACCAGTGACCTAACAATCCGCCTTCAAATCCTTTTTCATAATGTGTACCGTCAACGTCAAATTTATATGTAGTAAGTAAGTCGATTACGATGTTGTCATCATTACCTGTGTAAAGAGTTATCTCATCTCTGCGTGTAGAAAGTGCAACTGCACGAACAACATCTAAAGACATATAACGATTGAACGGAGCTACTTTTATGGCAACTACATTTGGAATTTCACAAATTTGTTGCCAATATTTATATGAGAAATGTCTGCCTCCTACTGCGGTTTGTAAATAAAAACCAATAACAGGAATAATCTCTGCTACTGCTTTTGTATGAGTAACAAACTCATCTTCTGATAAATCATTTAACCCACCGGGGCTTAGCAATACCGCATCATAGCCGTATTTTTGGGCAAGTTTTGCCTCTGCTACTGCTTGTCCAATTTTACCACAAACACCTGCAACCTTAACGATTACTTTGCCGGTTTTATTTTCAAAATCAGTAATCTCCTCCGATACCAATTTTAAGATTGGTTCAAAAAGATTAACCTTTGGATCTCGAATTTCAAACTGTGTAGAATGAACAGCTGTTGCAATACCGCCAACACCACAGTTTAAATAATACTTCATAAGTAATCGTTGTGAGTATTCGTCAAAATTCCTGTTTTCATCCAATGCTAAGGGTGTTGCCGGAATAACTGTACCTTTTTTTAAAATCTGAAGTGCTTTTAAATGTCTTACCATAATTAGTAACTGCCCTTTCTTTCTTCAAAATGGGTAGGCTTGTCAAGTGTTCTGCCGCCGTCAAGTAACCACTCAGCTTGCCAACGTATAAGTGTTTCAGCACTAAACTTAGGATAACCGAATGTTTCCATTGCTTTTGATGCATCATTAAGATAAGCATCAAAACCGTACTCGTTTTCAAAAATTGGTTTTTTACCAAGATAAGAACCTAATTTTATAGCCATTTTTTTGATAGATATAGTTTCAGGTCCTGTTATATTCATAATAGTTGCAGGAGAGGTTGCGTGCAATAAGCCTCTTATAGCGTATTCGTTGGCACTACCTTGCCAAATAAAGTTGAAACAAGGGGTAGAAAGGCTTATTGGCTCACCTTTTAAGATTTTGTTTGCAACATCAAATATTACACCATAACGAAGATCAACTGCAAAATTAAGACGATAGATAAAAACCTTTGTGCCGTATGTATTAGCAGCATATTCAAATGTGCGTTCACGTGCAAGACAACTCATAGCATATTCACCGTTAGGGCCCACATTGTCTTCCTCGGTACAACCGCCGGAAGAGAGTGGTACAATAGGATAAATATTGCCCGATGAAAATACAACTATGTTAGATTTTTTGAATTTATCGGCAACAAATGTGGGTAACACAGAGTTCATTCCCCAAGTTTGCCACTCATTACCATTGGTACCAAACTTTTTCCCCGCCATATAGATAATATTATCTACCTCGGGCAGAGTGTAAAGCTTTTCCTTATCTAATAAATCACAGGCAATTACTTCTATACCATTTTTAAGCATAAGTTCTGTGGCGATTTTATCACTGCCTCGGGATACGGCATAAACCTTTTTGATTATTCCTGCCTTATCAATGGCATTTTTTGCAAGCAGACAGAGGCTTGGCCCCATTTTACCACCTGCACCGAGCACCATAATATCTCCTTTTATTTTCTTTATATCCTCTACCAAAGCATTGCTTGGGGTTGATAAAAGTTCGTTTAGTTTTTCTTCTGTCCAAAGCTTATGCGACATTAGTTTATTTCTCCTTCTAAATATTTAAGATATTCTTGTTTTGTAAAAAGTGGTTTAAAATTTTCTTTAACTAGTTTTGCACCTTTTGCGTTATCAAAAAGCAACTCTGCCGCAGTTAATGCCATAAGCTTTGCCGGTAGCATTATCGCAGTATCTTCATTTACGATTTTAAAATCCTTTGAATGAAGACCACCTGTAAAACCGCCTATTGACGGCTGAACAGCGGGCATTATGCTGCTTATATCACCCATATCGGTAGAGCCCACAAGAGTGTAATTACTCACAATGTTATCCTCACCAATAAGGTCTTTGGCAATTCCTTCCATAACACAAGTTATTTGCTCATCTTCTTTAAGTGGCAAATATCCCACTAAATCTTCGGTCTCAAATTCTGCGCCTATCATTTGGCAGGCTCCACTTGCTACACGATTTACAATTTCATTCGCTTTAGAGATTGCCTCAGGCGTTGCCGCACGAACCTGCATTTCCATTTCCACCCTACCGGGTACAGAGTTTACAACATCACCGCCCTTGGTGATTATGGGATGTATTCTTATACGCTCATCCTCACGGAATGTATCACGATTGGAATGTATGCCTAAAATAGTAAGTGCCGCCGCATTTAATGCATTAATCCCTTGGTCGGGCTGGGTTGCGTGTGCGCTCTTGCCCTTAAAAATAAGTTTTTTTGAAATAAATCCTAAATTATTTCCTCTTACATATAACTTGGCATTTGGTTCATCACCCATAGCGTGAAACATAATTGCCATATCTACATTATCAAAGGCGCCCTCATAAACAAGCTGTTGTTTGCCACTAAAATATTTAATTTTACCCTGATTTTTTAGCGTAGCGCGGCATTCAAGCTCGTTAAACTCCTCAGCGGGAACAGCCATAAAGGTTATGTCACCGTCTAAATACTCCATAACCTCGCTTTTTTTAAGAATATAAGCCGCACCCAGCATTGCACCAATTTGTGCCGAATGACCACAAGCGTGTACGACACCGTTAGAATTAGCGTCAGGATGTTCCGGCGAAACTATTGCGTCAAGCTCGCCGATTATACATATGTTAAAGTTGCTACTTCTGCCTTTTAGTGTAGCTTTAACTCCTGTAAGAGCGAGTGGATATTGGTAATTTATACCTAATTCATCGAACGCTTTTCTAACTATTGCAGAACTTTTTTCTTCACAAAAACCCATTTCAGGATTTTTGGAAATTTCGCTTGCGATATTTTTTGCCCACTCATTTACTTCTTGTGCAGTAGTTAAAATAGTATCTTTAATTTGGGATATGTCCATAAGCTTTCCTCTTTTTGATTTTTTTAAATTTCGTTGTCAAGTATTTCCATTATTACCTTGAATTTGTGTGCTTTTGCTTTATCGGTAGGTGAAATAATTACCTTACCCCAACCGCATTCACGATTTTCTAAATATTCACTTGGTACAGGTATAGGCTTGCCCACTATGGTAAAGCGGTTGTCTCCGCCACCGATTGCAGTAATACTTGCGTTTCGGGGTTCTATAACGGTACAGCGTAATTTACCGCCCTTGTGTTTAATGGTAATTACATTGCCTTCAATTTCAGGCTCTTCCATCATATGAATATGAAAGCACTTAATGAAGTCCTCGCTTTTTGAAACAACCTCGTCCTCTACGGTAAATATACCGTTTTCACCCTCCTTTGGCAAGAAGGTCATTTTTCTTATTATTTTTTCGGCTGTATCGGGGTAGGCCATACTTAAATCGCCGACAATTTCAACCTTTTCATCAGTTTCTGTGTGCGATAACACCTTTGCCATTTTGCAGTCACGCTGCCAAGCAGCAGCCAAATCAGGCTCAAAATCATAATCTGTAGTGGGACTTGGCATACGAGTGCCCCCGTCATTTATATAATCAAAGGTTTTGCCCCATTCGGTTATCTGACCCAGGGTTTTAACCTTTGGGTCGCGAACGGTCAGACAGTTATGCGATGAGGTTCTAGTGTCATAATTATAAAAATGCTCACAGCCATACCAATAATATGCACCCGAGCTTGATGCCAAAATGCCGTTATGATATATCTGGAAATCACCCGTATCATAATGCTCGTGGCCCTGACACCAAAGTTCACCTATTTTCATATAAACAGTGGTTTTTTTATCCTCATCCTTATAGATTGTAATACCTGCAGGATATGGGAAATATCTTGTTTTTTCATAAGGTGCGGGAGTAAAAGGCTCTGTGAGACGATTGAATATAAGATGTACTACAGGAGAATAAAGTCCCTCACCGTAAACATCGGTTTTATATAAATCCCTTCCGTAATGAGTTGGCATTAAAATCTCGTCACGGGAATTTTCAAAATAATATTTACGATAACTTTCATTACCTGTTAGTGCCGCCGCAAAGAAATTTACAATGGTAAACGGATGCTTTATTGCATGACCTCCGCCTTTGTCATCGTGGCAATCATTACCTATGCGTAGGTTTTCTCCGTCTGCTCTGGTAAGATAATAATAACAATCAGCATTTTCTACACATTCGTCAAATATTTTTTGTCCGCTCATTTGGTAGAAAAGCAGTTGCGCCCAAAGAACCGAAACCTGACGGTAAGCACCATAAGATGCACCTTGATTATGTATGCCTGCGGAAAAACTGAATTTATAAAATGGCACCAAATCATCAATAATTCTACCGGCAACAAAGTCATATATATCGGGGCGTTCATCATAGACGGCTATAGAAAAAGCAAGCATATCGCGAAGATACTGTGCCTCGTGTGAGTGAGAATGTGTATTGCGTTGTTTTACGGGTGGATATCCAACCTCCATAGCCGCCTCTAAAAATTGCTCACATTTGGTAATAAAAAAAGTTTTTTCTTCTTCGGTGAGATTTTTGTAAAGCCAGTCGTAAACGAGTGATGACACGAAAACAATATGGCCTGTATAACGGCAAAGCATAAGATTTACATTTCGGTCAATGCTGTATAGTTCCAATATCTTTTTGGTGTTTTCAATAATGTCTCGAGCCTTTTTGTCGTCGTCAAGAACCCATGCCTCAAAAGCCTTTGCTTCTATCATAAAGCAGACCATTAGATTATAGCGACCTATAGCAATATCATCATAAAACTGGCGGAAATCTTTTTTGCAGATGCGTTGCCAGAGGTCATATGCGCGATGATTTTCTATGTGAGAAAAGTTGTTGACTATTCTTTCTTTATCTGACTGTCTGAACATTACACGGGGGTGTTCATTTGGTGGAGTGATATAAGGCTTTTTATATGGTGAATTAAGCATAGTTCTTCTCCTTAAAATTTAGACATATTTCTAGCTTTTTCAGCAGATATTTCATTTTTTACAGGTATTCCTTTATCAATGAAGTCGGCACTTTCCTGTAGTAGATTATGCGTAAGTACTGCACGCAAATTTACGGTAACTCCGGCCTGATGTGGAAGCATTAAAACATTGGGAAGTGACAACATAGGGTTGCACATATTAATAGGTTCTTGTTCATAAACATCAAGGGCTGCATTAAAATCATTGTTTTGAAGGTGCTTTATCATTGCCGCCTCATCAATTACAGCACCACGGGACGTATTAACAAGCAGCGAGCCGGGTTTTATTTTTGAAAGCAAAGTATCATCAATTATATGGTGTGTGCTGTTGTTGTACGGCAGATGAATTGATATGATATCGCAGGTTTCAAAAATTTCTTCTATGCTGCATTCTGTAAAGCCAAAAAGTTTTTTATCTTTTTCCGGCAGTGCGAGAAGGTCGTTTACTTTAATATCAACATCAAAATTACTAAGCATTTTAGCAACATATCGACCAACGCCACCATAGCCAACAAGCCCTACCTTTTTATATATAACGCTGTCTGTATAATCATCTGCTTCACGCCATATTTTTTGGTTTTTCAATCTATGATTATAAAAAGGTATCTTTCGCATTGCCGATAACATGTATGCTACTGTACCTTCAGCTGTTGATTTTGAAAAATAGTCAAATCCGCTTATGACCTTTATACCACGCTCATAAACCTCGCTACATACAACAGGGGCTACAGTAGAACCTAGGTGAGTCAGCAATTTTAGTTTTGGTGCACACTCAAGCATTTCGGGCGTGAGTGACGGTGAACCCCAACAGGTTATGTAGGTATCGCAATCCTTTATTTTTGCTTTTAATTCATCCAAAGATTCATTTGCTGTATTATGCCATACAATTGTACCGAGTGATTCGGCAAAGGCAATATTATCTTTTGTGAAAAAAGTATCGAAGGTTTCATTCTTTTGTATTGCAACTAACGCTTTCATAGCTACTCCTTATATATTTTATTATTGTAATTATACAATCATAGTGCACATATTTCAATATAATCTACGCTCAATTTATATAATAATTCGCTCATTTATATTGACAAATAAATTATATTTATATAAAATAAATATAACATTAAAAAGGAAATAGAAATATGAAGAATATAAATGATTTTGACAATTTTACTGCAAATCCAATAAAGGCATTTAAAAATGCGGGTTATTATAGGCATCGTGCTGGTTGGGAGTGTACACAAGCTACTGAATGTGCTGCATTTTTTTATGTTGAATCGGGTAAAATGGGGGTTTGCACTAAAGAGTATAATGAAATTTGCAATGCAGGCGATATTGTTTTTATCCGGAGTTTTGAAAAGGTTACTTTTACAAATGTTTCGAATGAAGATATTTCATATTACTTTATTTCTTTTTATTGTGAATATGATTTTGATTTTCAAATTAATACCGTAACAAAAGAGTTAAACGCTCTTAACTTATTCAAGGAAATAGGCGAGGTTCACCGTTCTGGCGCATATCTGTCTAAAATTAAAATTGCCGAATTATTTTTAAAACTTTTATATCTGCTTTGCTTAAAAAGACTGGAAAAAAGCGAGGTCTATACGGATAAACATAAGCTTTTATCAACTATAGAATATATAAACATTAACTATTACAAAAAAATAACGCCTTCTTTTCTTTCACAAATTTCAGGTTATTCGCCTGCACATTTGCGAAGACTTTTTATTAAAAATTTTGGTGTTCCGCCTATGGAATATATACTTAATAAAAAGATTGAGATGGCAAAAGAAATACTTTTAGACGCACCTGAAAAAACAACTCAGGAAATTGCTGAGTTAGTCGGTTTTTGTTCAGCGTCATATCTGTGCAAAATATTTAAAAGCAAGGTTGGTTTATCACCATTTGTCTATAAAAATAGTGCTTCAATAAATCCAACCGAGCACAAATGAAAACAAAATCTATTGGTTAAATGATTGTTAGAAATCTCAATACAAAAAATGCAGACGAAAAAATCGTCTGCATTTTTTTGACAATCCATCCTATTTAAGAATAGTTTATTTGAATGCTTTAGGAAACAGGTTTATTGCGTTTTTCCAAAAAATGTTTTCTTTATCCTCAAAAGAGAGCTACGAAAGCGCAATTCTACCAAATTGAAAAGCAAAAGCGTAGGTATCAGTTCCAAAAAGAATTTTTTCTGAGCCTACTTGCTTTACGGCATATTCAATAACGTTATTGAATGAACTTGCACTACCGGAGGTATCAGTATAAATATTACCGTGCCGTGTATTGGCGATAGCATCTATGTGTTCCACCGAACCCAGATGTGCGATTATGAGCTTCATATCAGGATAATTATCTATAAGCGATGGCATTTGTGATATATGTTGTGGATGCATCAATACAACCGATTTATTCTCGTTTGCAAAGGCAAAGAGTTCGTCTGCATAATCTAAAAAATCGTATTCGTGAAAAGATGGATGTATTTTGATACCTAAAACTTTGGGGTGAGGTAGCATTTTTTTCGCTTGATTATAGGTTTGCTTTTGCCTTGGATCAATCACCACCCACTGATATACCCATTCTTTTTCGTCTGTTAGTTTATGTAAATATTCATTTTCGTCTACGATACTTTCTGTGTGTTCAAATACGGATGGAAAGGTGGAAATTCCAACCTGCGAAATATTTGCTTTTTGATATACCGATTCAACAAAATCAATTCCTCTAATATGGATTGCTGTTTCAGGACAATCAAATTCCGAACCATGGTTAAAATGGGAATGAATATCGATGGGAGAGTGTGTTAACTTTGGTAAAGATAGACAATTATACATTGAAGCACCTAATTATTTACTCTTTTTAATTTTGGTTATCTTGGTGTTATTTTTAATCATTGCAATAACTCTGATAACCTCCAGAGCCTCTTCATCGGTGATAGGATAGGGGATTCCTTCACGGAAATCCTTGTAAAGGTGTGTCCACATCTGCGAAAGGTTTTCTCCCTCTAAATCGTATTCCTTTTCAATCCATTCAATAGGAGTTTTGGTAGCGAAAGTACCGCTTTTGCCAAAACTCATTGCGGGTGCGCCGGGATTGGCAACAGGCTCGGGTATGACCTGTTCGGGATTTATGTAGCGAAGCTTAACGTGATTACCAATAACCTCCATCGAGCCACGATTACCATATGCATAGAAGGTGCGTCCAACTCCGAGTGTGGCGGCACCTGTAAGTGAAAGCGTTACGGTACGGTCATTTTCACCCATAAGACGAATATAAATGTGGTCTTCGCTGTCACCGCCTGCAGTAACCTGTTTGAATTCGCTGTATGTATCGGCAACGGGTGCGCCTAAAAGATGTAAGCAATGGTCTATAAGGTGGGGACCCCAGTTTCTGAAAAGTCCGCCGCCAAACTCCTCTAAGGTCTGCCAGTCGTCACGGAATTCAAAGCTACGCTGGGTTGTACCTGCCTCATAAACATCACCCAAAATACCGGAGTTAATTGTTTTTAAAACTTCGTTAAAGGCAAGCTCAAAACGGCGGTTGTGACGAACAAAAAGTCTGGGTTTGCCCGGCTTATTGCTGTTATCCATAAGGTCTTTAGCTTCTTCATATTCAACAGAAAGCGGCTTTTCAACCAAAACAGCCTTGCCTGCATCTAAAGCCATCTTAGCGTGTTTGTAATGGTCAATTGAGCGGGTTGCAATGTCTACAAGCTCAACCTCGGGATCGTTTACAAGGTCCTCAACCTTTGTGTATGTACGGCAACCGTATTTTTCTGCCATAATCTCATTGCGCTCATCAATAATATCGCAAGCGGCAACGATTTTAAACATATCTTCCTTGTCTGCAATTTCATTTGTGTGGGCACCCCATCCTGCACGACCGATACCCACAATACCAATTTTAATAGGTTCCATAAAAATATCTCCTTTACTTTGCATAAAAATTCTTTTACAAATTTATTATAATTATTTTTAAACAGAAGTCAATAAAAAAATTTAAAAGGTTTGCTTTGTGATATTATTCCGCAGAATATAGCTTATAAAGCTCGCTGTAAAGTCCACCTTTTTGTAGGAGTTCTTTATGACTTCCCGATTCCTCAATTCCGTTTTCGGTAAGCACTAAAATTCTGTCGGCGTTTTTAATTGTTGTAAGGCGGTGGGCAATGGTAAAGGTGGTTCTACCCTTTGCAAGTCGTTCAAGGGACTGCTGTACAAGTCGTTCGCTTTCATTATCCAGAGCACTTGTTGCCTCATCTAAAATTAAAATTGGGGGATTTTTAAGAAAAACTCTGGCAATAGATATTCTTTGCTTTTGTCCACCTGAAAGCATTATTCCGCGTTCACCTACATATGAATCATATCCGTCGGGGAGCTCGCTTATAAATTCATCTGCTCCCGCTAGCTTTGCGGCAGCAATAATTTCTTCATCCGTAGCATCGGGATTGCCGTAGGTAATGTTTTCTCTTATGCTGCCCGAAAACAAATAAACATCCTGCGCTACCATACCAATGTTTTCTCTTAAGCTTTTTAGGGTTATGGATTTAATATCTGTGCCGTCAATTGTAATTTCACCCTCGGTTATGTCATAAAAACGGGGGAGAAGTGAACAAAGAGTTGTTTTTCCACCGCCTGAAGGTCCTACAAGGGCAATACTTTCACCCGCATTTACCGAAAGATTAAGACCTGAGATAACATCGCGTTTATCCTCGTTATAATGGAATGAAACATTTTTTAATTCAATTTCTCCTTTAACATTTTTAAGCTCACTTGCATTTTTATTATCCTTAATATCAGGCTCAATATCCAATATTTCCGAAAAGCGTTCAATACCCGTCATACCGCGTTGGAACTGTTCAGAAAACTCAACAATTCTTCTTACTGATGTCATAAGGGTGGTTACAAAAAGTAGATAGGCAACATAATCACCTGCAGTTATGTATCCATCCTTGAGGAAGAATGCACCAACTGCCACAACAATAATGTACATTATGCCGTCAAAAAGGCGGGTGCAGGATTGAAATGCACCCATAATTTTATAAACGCGTTCTTTAACGCTTAAAAAGGTCAGATTACCTTTGTCAAATTTCTTCTGCTCATAATCTTCTTTTGCAAAGGATTTAACTACTCGTATGCCAAGCAGACTATCCTCAACTTGGGAGTTGAGTTCGCCAATCTGGGTGCGCGAATCACGAAAACCTTCCTTCATTCTTCGTTGATATTTAGCCAGAACCAAAACCATAATCGGTATTACTGCAAAAACAATTAAGGTCAGAGGTACATTCATTGTGCAAAGAATAATAAAGGATGCAACTATTTTTATTCCAGCAATAAAAAATTCCTCGGGACAGTGGTGAGAAAATTCGGTAATGTCAAAAAGGTCGTTGGTAATTCGTGACATCAGTGTGCCGACCTTTGCTTTATCATAATAAGTAAAGGAAAGCTTTTGCAGATGATAGAAAAAGTCGTGTCGCATATCCGATTCAATTTTGGCGCCCATTATGTGACCGACAGATGCCATATAATAATTGGCTAAAGTATCTATAATTCTTAAAACTATGTAAAAGGTTGCCCAGGTTAAAATAAGCCTTGTGGTAAGCGCTGCAATGTTTTCGGTTGCATAGCCGGTAATTTGCCTTGCAATAAGTGGCAAAATAAGCTCGCAAACTGTTGTAAGGGCGGCACATAATAAATCCAAAACAAGGGTCTTTTTATATTTTTTATAATAGGGTAAAAATCTTTTTAATAGCTTTGTGTTTTGCTTTGGTTTTTGACTTTTCATTTTTATCGCTCCGCTTGAATATTTATAATCTCTAAAAGCCCCGCCAAAGAGCGGAGCTTTTAATGACTTTAAAGACTTATAATTCCAAATGCACTGAGTATGGATGACCCAAGAATTAAAAGAAGAAATACAGGGGCTGCATATTTAATCATAACATTAAACAATGCTTTATATTTAAACTTGCCTGAAAGCTCAATTTCTTCTTCAATAGCCTTTGGCTTAATAACAAAGCCAACAAAAATGCAGGTAAGGAATGCAACAATAGGCATAATTACGCTGTTGCTTATAAAGTCAAAGAAATCAAGCAATTGCATACCAAGAATTTTTACGCTATCCCAGATTCCGTAACCTAAGGATGAGGGCAGACCCAATAGTATGCAAATTAACAATACAACCAAGCAGGCAAACTTTCTGTTTAATTTAAACTTATCTTGGAATATGGAAACAACCGTTTCCATAAGAGAAATAGAGGATGTAAGGGCTGCAAATAAAACAAGAAGGAAGAATACCGCGCCAATTATGGCACCGCCCGGCATATCTGCAAAAATTGAAGGGAGTGTTTCAAACATAAGTCCAGGACCTGCCTGAGTACCTAGTTTATCGGGGGAGTAAACAGATACGGCGGGAATAATCATAAGACCTGCAAGAAAAGCAACACCGGTATCAAAAATTTCTATTTGATGAACAGAGGATTCAATATTAACATCCTTTTTCATATATGAGCCGTATGTTATCATAATACCCATTGCAAGGGACATAGAGTAGAAAAGCTGACCCATAGCGGCAACAACCGTTAATAAAAGCTTGGATGCGGTCATATTTGAAAAATCAGGTGTAATATAGTGAAGAACGCCGTCTATAGCGCCGGGAATAAACATAGTGTACACAGCAATTCCTATTGAAAGGAATATAAGTACAGGCATCATAATTTTGCTTACCTTTTCAATTCCCTTTTCAACGCCCAAAAGAACAACAACAGCGGTAATACCTAAAAATACTGCAAACCATAACAAGGGATTTCCGGTTGAGGAAACAAAGTTACCAAAGTAATCGGGATTGGCGGCATTACCGGCATCGCCGGTAACAAAAGCAAAGAAATATTTTGTTACCCAACCACCTATAACTGAATAGTAGGGGAGTATTATAACGGGTACCAAAGCGCCTAAATAACCAACAATAGAATACTTTTTATTTAGCTTTTCATAAGCACCAATAGGACTAAGACCTGTTTTTCTACCTATTGCAATTTCGGCAATCATAAGAGCAAAGCCAAAGGTTACTGATAAAATAATGTAAATAAGTAAAAAAGTTCCGCCGCCGTATTTTGCAGCAAGGTAAGGGAATCGCCATATATTACCCAAACCTACCGCAGAGCCTGCCGCAGCAAGCACAAAACCGATTTTGCCTGTAAAGCTACTTCGTTGTTTTTTTGCATTAATTTCCATAATAACCCTCTTTAAAAATATAATTCCATTTATTATCTCATAAAATTACATATTTTGCAAGTATAAAAACAACTTATTTTTGCAGTTTAGGATTATTGGTTCTGTCCAAAAGATAATCTATGCTCACATTATAATAATTTGCTATTTTAATTAATATTTCTGCGGTTAAAGAAATTACCCCTGTTTCATATTGAGAATAAGTATTTTGCGATACATTTAAATATGCGGCAATTTCTTTTTGTTTAATATCTCTGTCTTCTCTTATTCCTCGTAAATTTCTAAACAGCATAACAATCACCTCAAAATTATTATGCAATATCTGTAATAAAGATATTGACATTTATCTGTAATACAGATATAATTATTAATGCAATGTCGACAATTGCCGAATATTAGTGATTATTTTGATTACATGCGAAAGACTAACTATTAAAAGTCAAGTCTAAAAATTAAAAAATGTTGTGAATTGTATGACGGCAAAAAAGGCATAACAAAACAGACGTCAAAGACGCCGAATTTCAAACAATTAGGAAAATCAGGTTTTTGCTATGTAAGAT
>JAGAOS010000063.1 GCA_017623575.1 Clostridia bacterium | reverse complement strand
GTCGCAGAATTTTGAAGGAGTGGATTTTCGCATATGCAAGGCAAAAGCACAGTAAATCCTAACGGATTTACGAGCATTTTAACATAGCAGAGGCGGAAATTTGCACGTCAAAATCGTGTTCGTATACTCCCCCTCTGCTTAAAGCTATCTGAATTATTTGTAAAATTCTTTATAGCGGTTGAACAGGTTTTTTGCCGAGGGATAGATTGACTGTGGACTTAAGAAATGAGAAAATTCAAAGGTCATAATTTTTTCGGCATATTCCTTATGTAGCTCCAGCTTATGCTTTAAAACGGTGAAAGGTATGGGATAATACATTTGCCTTACATCACGCTCAAAGGTTTCGGTGTTTACCCAATGTGCTATATTATGCTCGTTGCAGAGCTTTTTGGTAGCAACATAATAATCGCGCATACGCGGTAGGCTTACTGTTCCGTCCTGAAAGGCGCAAATATCAATATTTTCGCCGCAACGGTCTAAAATACTGTTCCACTCCTCCACATGGCGTTCCAGCGTAAAATTATGGGGCGCCTCTGCGGCAAAGAAAGGACTTATTAAAACGGGAAGGTCGGGTGCTTTTTCCTTACAGAGATAGGAAATCCCGCCCATTACCTCGGTAATATTAAAAACATCATAACAGGTTTCCTGAGGGATATACCAACCCTTTAATGCGGGGCGGTCACCGTATTTTGCCCATATCTCATTTAAAAAGTGGCGGTTTAGCTCAATTTCGGTTTTGGCATCGCCATCGTGCCAGGAAAGAGTGGAAAGATACAGTCCCACCATAACCTTCATATTTCTTTTTTCTGCCTCATCCAGAATAAAGCCTAACAAATCATCCTCATACTTAGTGCCGAAATAATCAGAAGGAAAAATTGTTCTCTGCCCGTAGCCTGCCCTTATAAAAACAAGGGTATCAATACCTACAGACTGCATATAATCTAAATCCTTGCTCCATTGCTCAAAAGTCCAGTTGGAGGACGGAATATCATAGGTAATTTCATCAATAAAGGTGGCTGTAATTGGAAAACTCATAATAATTTACTCCTTATAAAATACTTTCGCCCTTTTCAAGCTTTTCTACAAGATATAACATTCGGGGCAGATGAAAGGGCCCTTTAAAAATGTTTCCTTTAAGGCGGTTGGCTACGGTTGCATCATAATGCAAATAACCGTACCACTCGCCGTTTTTATCATCGGCAAAATTCTTAAAGGCGAAATCTTTTACTGTATTATAATTTTCAAGATACTTTTCTTCGCCAAAAATTTTGTACGCCATTAAGTTGGCAATCATAGCCTCGCACTGGGGCCACCAAAGGTACATATCCCACTCCAGCGCCTTTGCGGGCTTGCCAAGGCAATCACAAAAAGCGATTATACCGCCCTTTTTACAGCCTGCCGCCATTGAAAAATCTATAATTGTTTTGCCGATTTCCATAAGCTTTTTATTATTCTGATACTGCCCCTCTGCCATTAAAAACCAAGCCGCCTCTAATGCGTGACCGGGGTTCATTGTTCTGCCCGTTGCGGTGTTTACAAATTCGCCGTTGGGAGTAACATTTTCAAGCAGACCGTAATCTGTAAGGTGAAGCAAAATCTCATCCACAGTTTTTTTGGCAATTTCATTATATTTTTCCTTGTTGATTTTACGAAGAACCTGAGAGGTGGCAAGCATTATCATTGAGGGGGAAAGAGCGTGCAAATTAACCGTTTGGGGATTGAATTTTGGGGTGGTAAGAGTTGGGTCACAGTAGATACTATAGGCTACATCAAAGTATTTTTCGGCTAATTCCCTTGCCTTTTCATCACCCGATGCAAGCCAATATTCGGTACAACCAATAGCCGCAAAGGTTTCACTGAAATAGTAGCGACGCTTTTGAATATATTCACCCTGTTCGGTTACGGTAAAAGCCATTCTGCCGTTTTCATCCGAGCATTTTGGCAAAAAGTCAAAAATTGCCTTTGCCGCCTTTAAATATTCGGGATTTTTCTCTACATCATTATAGCAAAGAGAAAATATATAAAGCGCTCTGCCCTGAAACCACACACTTTTTTCGGTATCGTAAATACTTCCATCCTCATCCAGACAGGTGTAAATACCGCCGTTTTTATAGTCAATTGCATTTTTAAGCCAAAAAGGCAACACATTTTCGGTTAAATAACTCATAATTTATACCTCCATTATCATTCCGTCAAAGGAAACTAAAAATCCATACTTTGCGGCAATGGGTACAAGCTCATCATAGGTGGTGCCGCCGTTGTGAGAAAAATGGTGCAGAACAACCTTGGTGTTATTATCCACCACACCTATTTGCTTTAGCTCTTCTATCTGCAGAACATTGGTATCAAGTCCCATATGGGATTTGCTCCAGCCGGTTAGCAGAATTGCGGTGCAATCTATGAAAATAATATCAGTTTTGATTTTTAAATCCCTTAAAAAATCCACCGTTTCTTTTGGAAATCTGCCCGTATCGGTAGCATAGAGCAAATTTTTCTCTCCGTTGGATATTAAGTAAAATACAGGGGCGGTTTTTGGGTCGTGGTCGGCCTTTAAGGGGTAAACCTGATATTTGCCGATTTTGTATTTATTAAAGGGGGTTACCTCATTTAAAATAAGCGCCTCCCCTGCTTTTGCATCGGCAGAACATACGCTATTGATTTTTTCTATAGCGGGGGTGGTAGCATAAACATTGAGGGGATGTTTATTGTTTATTACGCAGTAACCCTCCTTGCGGTTTGCAAAATCCCCCGTGAGCAGATGGTCGCGGTGACTGTGGGTTATTAAAAGGTCGGTAACCTTTGTGAGATCCAGCCCTCCGTAAAGGGTATGGGATAAAGTATCGGGACCAAAATCAATAAGCAGAGTGTCATCCACCAACGCCTGACTCCGAGTGCGCAGATTTCTGCCGCCTGATTTTCTGGCGCGGTTGCAATGCTCACACTCGCAAAACATAGCGGGAAATCCCTCCGCCGCGGCAGTGCCAAAAATTTTTATTTTCAAAGTAATCCCACCCTGACATATTATTCTATTATAATTATAAAATTAAGACTTTAATATCTACAGTACATTATTTACGAAACAACTTGCATTTTTTACGATTTTATAAAATTTCCTTTATATACAGAAAATTTTAACTTGTATTTATTCAGCTTAAATGATATACTAAAGCAAAGGAGTGACTGAAGTGAACGAAATAATCAGAAAAACAAATCAAATTCTGGATAAAACCGGTATATACATTATTGAGCACCTGATTTCTACTGATATTGATATTCACTGGCACGAGTTTTATGAAATAGAATATATTTTAGAAGGCAACGGCACCGCCTATATAAATGATAAAGCATATGAATTAAAGCCAAATACCCTTTTGTTTTTATCCCCTGTTGATTTTGAAAAAATTGAAGTAACAAAGCCGCTTACAATTATAGACCTTGCTTTTTCAGGCGAAATAATATCCGAAAAAATGATTTCTCTTTTACCCTACGGATGCGCTTTAACGAATTATCCAAACACCGTTTTTAAAACGCTTAAGGAAGAGGCTAAGATAAACGATAAATGGTTTTTCAGCAAATATAAATATTTGGTTAATTGCGTGCTTATTGATGTTATACGAAATTTTGGCGGCTCTGCCGACACAATAGAAAACTCCCCGATTATAAAGGCGCTTCATTATATGGATTTGAATTTTAAAAACCAGATAACTCTGGAGCAGATAAGCCGTTATGTAGGTCTTACCCCAACATATTTCAGTTTTATATTCGCACAAAAAATGAACACTAATTTTAAGGCTTATCTTACCTCACTTCGACTTGATTATGCCGCAAAGCTTTTAGTAATAAGCGATTTTAATGCAACCGAAATTTGTTATGCATCCGGCTTTAATGATTTTTCCAGTTTTGCAAGAGCCTTTAAAAATTACTTTTCACTCTCCCCTTCAGAATACCGTAAAAAGAATAAAAACAATGATTAATATACGGCAAACCGCCCTTCGTCTTTAATTGAACGAAGGGCGGTTTGCTTTGGGGAGAAATTATATAATAAAACTTTTAATCAATTAAATCCAACTGAAATTCATACTGGAATTTATCCATATAATACATTTCATTTGCGGTTGAAAAATACTCTAAGCTTACGGTTTTGCCATCATTTTTGAAATACAGCATTGCAAGCATACCGTAGGAGCGACCGTCTACAGATTCAAGCTGCTGATGATTTATCATCATCTGCACAACCTTAGAGCCGTCAGCCCTTTCACTAATCTCATAAGCGGGACCGTAATCTTCGGTTGAGGCGTGACCGCACATTACAAGCACAATATTGCTGTACCTACTAACCAGCTTATCATATAGGTCCTGACCGCTATTGGCTACCGAAATATCGGGAACATTGTAAAGGTCCTCATCCTGCTGTAGCTCACCATCCCCAATTATCATACCTGTTTTATAATAAGCATGGGTGGTTAAAATCACATTGTAATCGGGATGTGCTTCAATAGCCTCTGCCGCCCAATTTACCGCATCATCTGTGGGGAAGAAATCCAATGTGAGCATCATATACTTCACACCGCCGATGGTGGTTAAACGATAGGTATTACGCATAGTACCATCAAAGGAAACAAGACCGTTACCATACTCTTCAAAGGTGATATAGTCATTGAAATGCCAATCGTGATTACCGCGAACTATGGATTGGTCAATTCCCGCATTCTGCAAACGCTTTAACTGTTCTTCAACGGCGGCATATTCCCAATCGTTATCCTGATCGGTAATATCGCCAAGACCTAAAACATACTGAATGTTTTTATCATCCTTATTATCCAGTATCCAATCATAAAGATGATGCAACTCATCGGTATGCTTATAACTGGTTATCTGAATATCGCCGACAACAGCCATTGAGTATACATAATCGCTTGCGGTGGATTTTGCTGCATAGAAGTAATCGGTAGGCTGCCAATCCGTATATGCATTATAAAGAGCTTCATTTTGAAGCATTGCATCCACAGTTGCAACATCTTCTTCGCTTGTGCTTTGGTATTTGATTTGATACATTACATCAAAAATATTTGCTGTAACCGTGTCACCGTAAATGGTAAACTGTGTGCCGTCTGCCTTTTCATAAACAACATAGGGGCGAACCTTATAATCGTTGCCATAGGCTGTGTAATCTGTTCTGACACCCTTTTTGCCTATATTATAAAGTGCGGCGGTAAAATATGTATGAGAGGAATCACCATCCACATACTGATAGTTATTCTCACCGATTGCAGCCTCTTTAAGAGCAGAGCCTACAAGGAGATTTTCTTCATTTGTATCTACTAAAAGTCCAACCTTATTAAGGGTTGCGCCCTCATAATACTTTGCTAAAAATTCATTGGGAACAGCGAATTTATAGCGGAGCGCCGAATCCTTTGCACGAATAGCATTGCCCGAATTTGCAAAAACATCCTCGGTGCATACCATATCGTCAAAATAAACATTCCCTGTGCTACCACCACTATTATTGCGGGTAAAGGAAAGATGCAGATATAAATATTCATCATCGGCATCGGTTGTGAAGTTAAGGGTTATTTTTTGCCACTCACGAACGGGGATATCCTCATCCAAACCGGTATCGGGGTTGAATATAACCGCACTCATACCTTTATAATAGTCATAGGTTTTTGATGCGTCGTTTTCCACAAGATAGGTTTTAAGGTCAACAGTATCGGAAATTACCGCAGTTCTAAGGCAGTTCCATCTATCGGGATTCCATACATAAAAACTTAATGTGTAATTACTGTTGGGTTTTAAATTGTCGATTTTTCTTACCATTGAACGATAAGGCGCGCTGATTCTGAGCATTTTATTACCGCTATGAGGAGAAACCGAAACGGTATCTGTGGTGAATGCGGTTTCATCGGTTTCAGAGTCCCATACAAGGGAGGACAGATAGGTAAGATTTTTCTGCTCGCCCGATGCGATACCTACCTGATAGTTGGTAGATTCACACTCATAGCCTGGGGTATTTGCCTCATTATTGGGCCAGTTACTCCACATACCAAAGCTGCCGCCATTGGGCAGAACACCCTCACCTGCGGGAGATACACGAAGGCTTTCCCCTGCTCCATAGGTTTCAAAGCCGCCTGCACCGATTAAGATGTTACGGTTTACAAAATTGGCGGTTAAGAAGGAATAATTAACCTCATTTGTATTGAAGGTATAGCTCTCACTATTGGATTTTAAGGTGCCGTTTTCATACCAACCCTTAAAAATAAGCATATCGGAATTGTTTTCATATATAACCTTTGCTGTAACGGTTCCATCGCCGTTATCGGTGGCAACCGTTTCAACTGCTGATAGGTCATTTACATCGGCAATTGTTTCACCGTTTACATCCTCGCTTACAATTTTAAAATCCTCGCTTTTTGCGTTGGGGTCGGTGATTGATACGTTTTTAAAATAAACTTCATTATTGGCGTTTTGGGTTTTATCCACAAAGCCATTCATTTTAAAGTAAATCTGATAAGAGGTATCTGTTGCATTGGTGGTAAAGCTGATTACAATATCCTCGTACCAAACATTTGGGTCGGTGTGTTCCCATGTTTTACTAAGATTATTTGTACCGTCATAGCCGCCCATCCATAGGATGCGGTCAGCTGTGGTGTAATTTTCGGTATCATAGGCAACGTTACCGTCAGTTTTAGCATAACATCCACATTTAGTAGGCCATATCTGCATTTGCTCAAACTTTAAAGCCGATTTAAAATCAAAAATTAGCTGATATTCGGTTTTGGGCTTAAGCTCAGCATCAATAAAATAATGGTTATAATCTGCATTTACTACCTTA
This sequence comes from Clostridia bacterium, assembly GCA_017623575.1. GTDB lineage: Bacteria > Bacillota > Clostridia > Oscillospirales > Acutalibacteraceae > UMGS1279. The sequence continues at coordinate 23,876 of JAGAOS010000063.1, read as the reverse complement.
ATTACATTTTCATTATCTGAGGTTTCACCTGATACCTTTATTGATGCCTTTAAGGGATTAGAGTTCCAGGATTTTACATTCATATTATCCTTGGTGGTAAATCTTGCGGTTAGTGTGTTAGTGCCCGAAACAAGAGTGGTGTTATAGGTAGCATCGGTAGAAACCAAAGCGTAATCCTTATTATACCAGCCTACAAAATTTTCCAAAGCATCAGGTGTGGCGGTGTATGTAACGGGGTCGCCTGTTTCACCCTCACTTACCGAAACGGTGGCATCACCGTTACCCATACTTAAAGCATTTGCGGTTACTTTTTCTTTTACCAAAACATTCTTAAAGTATACGGTAGATGAGGAATCGGTTGTTTTATCAATTTGATTTGTGAATTTTAAGAATAACTGGTAGGAAGTATCGGTAGCGTTAGTGGTAAATTCAAAGGTATTATTTTCAAACCAGGTTTGGTTTTTGTTAATTGCAGTGAAAGAGGTTATTTGCAAAAGTCGGTCAGCGGTGGTGTAATTTACGGTGTCATATGTAATGTTACCATCCGATTTTGAAGTACCGCCGCACTTGGTAGGCCATATCTGCAAATCCTCGAATTTTAGGGCGGTTTTGACATCATAGCTGAATTTATATGTAGTATTGGGATTTAATTCCATATTTATATAAAAGAAATTCCAATCAATACTACTGAGTTTTATTGTATTAAAATCATCTTCCACCGCATTTTCAATTTTTATGGAAGCCTTATTGGGGCTTTTCTCCCACAAATTAACCTTCATAAGGTCATTGGTGGAAAATTTAGCAGTGAGTATATTATCACCCTCTACCAAGGTGTGATTATACACCTTTTCGGTGGTTAAAAGGGTTGCGCCGTTATACCAGCCTTTAAAGATTTCGCCTTCAAAGGGTTCGGCAGAATAGGTTATAACCTCACCACAGCTACCAAAATCCTTGGAAACGGTAGCGCTACCATTACCCAATGCCTTTGCAGTTGCAGTTACACACTTACCCACGCTTGCATTTTTAAAATAAATAACATCGGTAGAATTTTCTGTTTTATTTACGAAGCCATTCATTTTAAAGAAAATCTGATAAGAAGTATCGGTTGCATTGGTGGTAAAGGTTAAACCGTTTTCCTCATACCAGTTGTCATAAGTTGTGTGACCTAAATCGGCACTTAAATTGTTTGTGCCGTCATAGCCGCCCGCAAAAAGTATTCTGTCGGCGGCAGTATAATTTTCGGTATCCCATACGATACTTCCGTTAGCAGATGGTCCCGCTCCGCACTTAGTTGGCCAGATTTGGACATTTTCAATTTTAACGGGTGATTTAAAATCAAAAATAAAGGAATATTCTGTATTGGTATCCAGCTCCAAATCAATATGATAGGTGTTATATTGGGTAATTGAAACTTTTATTACAGAATAGTCATCCTCAGTGGTTTCGCTAACCTTCATATACTGGCTTGCGGGATTTGTGTTCCATAATTCAGCGTTCATTAAATCAACCGAGGATATACTCTCAGCCGATGCTGAAAAGCTGAACATTGCGCCGCTTAAAGTGGTGATTACCATAAGCAAAGAAAGAACAAGCGCTAAAAGTTTTTTCATAAATTTATACCTCCATTTTATTTTAAACATATATAAATAATGCTACCAATTTGGGTTCTACATTAATTATAGCAAATTTAAAAGAGTTAAAAATCAAAATACTTATTTTTAAACTTGCATTTTTTACGCAAATACCTGATTTTTAATATTAAATTCAGAAACAACTAATATAAAAAGGGATGCAAAATATCCGCCCCATAAATTGTGGCCTATCGCACAGATTTTCGGTTTAGAAGGCCGTCCCCGGACGGGGAAGGGGGACCGCCGAACGGCGGTGGAAGGGGAGATTATTCACAGCAAAAAGCCCTTAATAGAGCGGTTTGCGATGGTTTTTCAACCCTTCCCCCAGCGTGCGCTGGGCCCCCTTCCCTGTCTAGGGACGGCCTCCGAAGTCACATCTTTAAACTATAATTTATCTATTAAAAAAATTTTTAAGGATTGTTTGTTTTTTACAATTTAAATCCCAGTGTAATTCCAAATATAATAAATAACACGCCGAACATCAATGTAGTTATTGCATAAATATCATAGTTATTTGTTGAAATATCATTTTTTACATATGCGATTTTTGGAAAGCGTTTAAGATAAACAACAAGCAGAGTCCTTGGCATTTGCTTAGCTGTTGATGCCTCCCAATATTTTAATTTATAGTGTTTTCCGTTTACAAAATAATTATATTTACTTTTGCTATAATGCTTTAGTTTAATAGGAAAACACCTTCTGTACAAATCAGAACCGTAAATGGTTACATCTTTTTTGTACTTGGTTTCACCTAATGCAGCAGATGCCTTACCAATATACTTTTGATTATTGTTTTCAAATATTTTATAAATAATAAAAAACAATCCCGCAACGATAAATGCTGATATACCTAAAATAGCCAAAAGAACTACAAACAAAATCAAAAAATCACCACCTGTAGTTATTCTAGCATATTTTATAAAATATAACAACTGCAAAAAGCAGAGTTATCAAAAAGACAACTCTGCTTTTAGTTAGATTTTATTAACTTAGATTTCAGGAATCTCTACTTCGATTTCTCTGCCAAGCTCGGCGGATTTTACGATACCATCAATAATTGCCTGATTGTAGATGATTTCTGAGGAAGGAACGGTTGCTGTGCCGCCCTCTTTAATAGCATCAACAAAAGCACGGAGCTTTTTGAAGAAGAAGCTGGGACCGTTATTGGGAATAAGGGGAACCTCATACTGAACCTGACTGCCTGCAACGGTTTTGTAGATTGTAAGGGGTTTACCAAACTCGCCGTTCCAGCACTCGGTAGAAGGAATTCTAAGACCGCCCTCAGTACCCAAGATGATAGCATCACCGCAGGTATCAATATGCTCTGCCCAAGAAATACGGAAATCTAAAATTATATCATTTTCCAAACGAACAAAGGCAGCTGCAAAGTCATCAACACCAAACTTTTCAGCATATTCGGGATGGGTGGGATAATAATCGGGACGGGTGCCGAAGAATGCAGATTTATAACCCGAAACGGTTAATGGCTTGGGATAGCCAACTGCATTAAGAAGCATATCCAGCGAATATGAACCAATATCACCAACTGCACCAATACCGCCTGTTTCCTTTTCAATAAAGGTGGTACCAAAGGGTGTGGGGATACCACGACGGCGACCGCCCCCTGCCTGAAGATAATAAATTTTACCAAGCTCGCCCGATTCAACAATCTTTTTAATCATTTGCATATTTTCGCTCATACGGGGCTGGAAGCCAATGGTAAGAATTTTGCCGCTTCGTTTTTCTGCCTTCATAACCTCTACTGCCTCATCAAGGGTTACAGTGAAGGGTTTTTCCAGCATTACATTAACACCTGCATCCAAAGCGTGGATTGCGCAGGGAGCGTGCTGGCAGTTGTATGTACAAATAGAAACACCGTCTAAATCCTTTTCGTTAGCAAAAAGCTCCTCATCACTGCCGTAAAAACGCACATTTTCAATACCGTGCTTTTTGGCAAATGCCTCTGCCTTACCGGGAACTAAATCGGCAAGAGCAACGATTTCAACATCTTCCATCTGCTTATAACCGCCAACATGGGAATCGGCAATCCATCCGGTACCGATAATAGCTATTTTAACCTTTTTAGAGGTATCAATAACCTTTTCCTCCTGATTTTCCTTAAATGCATCTAAGTCTGCTATTTTTGCCATAATAAAAACCTCCGTTTTTAATTAATTTTTAATTAGTATTTAAGAGTTTTTAAGTGCTCTATACTTGCCTTAATACTTTCCATACGGGTCATACCGTTCCAAGGCTCATCCTGCTCAACTATAACCCACTCTGCACCTGCGTCGGTAGCGGCGTCAAGCAAGGACTGAACATTCTGCATACCCATACCAAGGGGACGAAAACTGAATGCTTCATTTTCATCGGCGGCTTCATTATCATCAAGACCGATAAGCTTATACATTTTGCCCGATGCAGCACCCTCTTTTTTGTAGAAATCCTTAAGGTGAACAATAGGTGCGCGACCTGAATATTTACGCACATATTCTGCAGGCTCCACACCTGCAACATTTACCCAGCAGGTATCAACCTCGGTTTCAAGATATTCCTTGGACACAGTTCTGTAAAGATAATCCAAAGCGTATTCATCACCGATTTTCTTAAATTCAAAATCGTGATTGTGATAAAGAAGGGTCATTCCGTTTTCCTTAGCGGCTTTGCCTATGCGTTCGGCATTTTGCACTACCTCATTAAATCCATCTGTTCCGGGTCTAAGCTCGGGAGGAAGATAAGGAATAACAATGTACTTGCAACCAACCGTGGCAAAATCCAACATTGTTTTTTCGGTTAAATTGTTAAGTGAATCAAAGGGAACATGAGCTGAAATTGGATTTAAATTATATTTTTTACAAAGTTCGGCAACCTCTTCGGTCTTTTTGCCGCAAAGACTTGCAAATTCAACACCCTCATAGCCCATTTCGCTGACAGCCTTTAAGGTGCCCTCAAAATCCTCGGCTAAATCGGTACGAACAGAATAAAGCTGAACGCCGGTTTTCATAAAAACACAACCTTTCGGTAAAAATAGATAACAATTTGCCATTTTTTGTATTGTTATACTTGTATTTTAATTAAGAATATGGTATATTACTAGTCATAAGTAGTTAAACTTTAGCCAATTATTGCTATTTTAGGAGTGCTGATATGTTACCCTATTACGAAAAAAAAGGAACCGATATACATATAAGAAAATCCAGGCGTTTGGGTTGTGCAAAGCATTTGCATGACCATATTGAGCTTGCGATTATGCTTAACGGTCGCACTAAAGCCTTTGCAGATGACAAGGGCGGTATTTTGTGTGAAGGTCACGCTTTTATTTCCTTCCCTAATCAGGTGCATTATTTTTTGGATGAATTCGGTGAATCTGACAATGTGCTTTTCATATTTCCGCCCAACAAAATTCCCGCATTTAACAAGGTTTTTTCAAAAAAGCTACCCCTTGAGCCTATAGCAGGAATAGATTTAGAAAAAATTCTGCCGGTTATAAATATTGCCCTTTCTGCCAAGGATACCAATACCCCATACAGCGAAACAGTTATTGAAAACTGCCTTTCTATAATACTTGCCCACATTTTTGAAAATATGGAGCTTGATAATGTAAAAAAGCGGAATATAAGCGCAATTCAATCTATTTTGCTTTACTGCGGCGACCATTATAATGAGGATATAACCTTAGAAAAAATTGCCGAAAATACACATATGAGCAAATACTACATATCACATATTTTCAGCAAAGAAATAGGCATAAGTATGCCCGAATATATTAACACGCTAAGAATAAGGGATGCCGAAATACTTCTGCAAAAGGGCGAAATGAGCATAACTGAGGTTGCCTTTGCAGTGGGATTCAACTCACTCCGTAGCTTTAACCGTCACTTTTTTGCCCAGACGGGCAAAACCCCAAGGCAGGCACGAAATACCGATAAAAACGATTAAAATTAAAAGATGTGATAAGCCAAAGCAAAGGTTTATCACATCTTTTTTCACTCGTTCCCTGATTATCCGCTGATTGTCACTGATTATCAATATAAAAATACTTTTTGTTGTAAATTACTACTGTACTTTTTGATAACAATATGATGTAAAATTCATCTCCGGGCAATGAACTGTTATACAAGCTTTGGGCACCCATATTAAACATTTTAGACCATTTATAATATTTTTTTCTACCACTCTCAAACGACGGAGAATTTTCAAACTGAAAACAATAAAGCTTTGCAAGAGCCCCACTTTTTCCTATGTGTTTCATTTCTTTAACTTCAACTAATATATCGGAGTCTATAACAAATTTTCCTTTTTTAAAATTTATAATTTTTTTAAAATCAGCTATAACTCCAAAAATGAATAGTGAAAAAGCAAAAATTGAAATTAAACACATAAACGCTATAAAAACAAAAATAATTATTTGAATAAAAGTTGCTTCATTTGAAAATCCGGGAACAATACAAATTAAAAACGAAAAAACAAGTGATATTATTAAATAAATTATATTGTCAAAAAAACGAGAAATCATTTCGCTTTCCACATCTTTTTTAATAAGCTGAAAATTTAATTTTTGCTTAGAAGAATTAAACTCTTGATTCATTTTGTTCTCCTTCCTTCAAGGTTTTTAAATACTTTATAATATCAATCAGCTATGACATTATATTTTTCTGATAAAGCAGTATTTTCCCATCCGGTTGCATTTTTAGGATGATAAATTTTCAATGTTTTAAGAGATTGGTCGGAAATGTTTAGATCAATATCATTAGGTGCGTTTCCTAAAAATTCAATCTTTTCTAACCCAGTACACTTCAAGAAAACTTCTTTTCCGATTTTTTCAACACTTGCAGGAATGGTTATTTCTTTTAAAGAGGTTGCCCCGTTAAATGATGCATACCCATCTATTTTTTTGATACCATCTTCAAAAATAAGAGTTGTTAATGATGTATTAGATACAAAAGTAGACATTCCGCAATTTTCCAAAGATTTAGGGATATATATTTCTTTTACAGAAGAACATTTTTTAAAGGCTCTTGCTCCAAGATTTTTAACTCCATCTTTTAAAATAATTTTTTCTAATTTAACGCAATTTTCAAAAGCGCTTGCATCAATATCTTGAATTCCGTTTCCAAAATCAACTTCTTTTAAATTTTCACAATTTAAAAATGCATAATCACGAATAACGCGAATAGAATCCGAAATTGTTAATGATTTAATATTGGAGTTCATAAAAGCATTACAACCTATTGATGCAACTGGATGATTATCTATTTTTTCAGGAATAACAACAGTATCGCTTTTTCCTGAATAACCAGTAATGCTGACCTTACCTTCGATAACGCTATATTCAAAATCAGAAACCGGATTGCTATTGTCACAGCCGACCAACAAAATCGCGCAAAGCATAGCCAATACTAAACATAAAGATATTTTTTTCATAACTATAATCTACCTTTCGTTAAACTTATAAATTATTTATCATATTTTGTCAATCATAGAACCGTCCCCTGTCTTTTCCGTCCCCTGTCTTTTCCTAAACTGTAAATTGAATCAAAAATTCGTCTCTGATTGTCTTACCCTTTCATATAATAATTATTTAAAACAGAACTGTTTATTTGTGATTTTAACAGTATTTTTATTTCAACACAGTTTTCTAATATGCTATTATGTATATCATATTTTTTCAATTCGATGAATGCGTGTTTTTTTAAATCATCAATGTTTTTTTCTAAAAAAACAAAACTTTCATTATTTTCGGCAATAATTTTTATCAAAGGCTCATTAAATACAAGTATATTTTTCTTTTCTAGTTTATATTTTTTAGAAATTACTTTTTTAATATTATTTATTGCATGACCATATACATATGATTTGAAATAATAATTAAAATCGTAAATATATAAAGCGGTTTTGGGAATTTGATTACCGTTTATATCAGTTGTTGTTTTTGTGAAAGCAATATCTTTAATGCTAAAAAAAGAAAAATATTTATTAATGACCTCCTCTGCAAAATCATTCAATTCATTATTTGAAGGATCACAATTTAAGCTAAAATTACCATTACGCAAATCAACACTATTTAAAATCCCATTCGAAGAAAGCTTGTTTGTTTTTTCTGCATCAATCCATATATGCAAACTGTTTTGTATCTTTCCTTTACAAAAATGTGTTTCAACTGCAGAGATTCCGTAATTTTTTTCTAAAAATTCAAAAAACAAAATTTCATCGGGGGTAGGAACAATTTTGGTCTTACCAAAATCAAAAAAATTTTTTAACATTAAAATCACCTATAAAATGTATATTATGGAACAAAATACCAATATGCTCCTGATTTAACAAAATTTGCTTGGGTTAATTGTGACAATCCATAACTATCTTTCAACCAATTCAATTCCATGGCAAAAGAACTGTTTGGATAATTTTGTAATGTAGTCATTGGGTTATGAGAAAACCAAAATTGTTTTCCCGCTGCTTTTTGAGTAAATAAAAATTTCTTACATATTATTTTACCTATTACTTCAAGATTTCTGTTTTTTGATTGTCGAAACCACAATTCAACAATTTATTTGGTCAATTACTTCAAAATCGTGGCCAAGTTCTATTGTTAACTTATCATAAATAATGTGTGCTCTTTTTAAAAAGTCATTTCTATGTTCTAAACTCCAAGGCGAAACATCAAGAGGATTTTCCCAATTAAGTGAAGTCTGAAACTCTTTTTCTAAATCTTTGATTTTTAATATTAATGGTTGTGATATTGGTAAATCTTCGCAATGTATGGAATAACCAAACTTATCCGTCGTGTTTTTATCGTTCGCCCACAAACATGGGCCACCATATTCAAACATAAAACGCAAAGCATATTTCATAATTATAATCTACCTTTCGTTAAACTTATAAATTATTTATCATATTTTGTCAATCATAGAACCGTCCCCTGATTGTCCCCAGCAGGAAATTTTAAGTCGCCTTTTCTCCACACATCAAGAGTGATTTGAGAAACAAATCAAATTTGTCCAAATTGAAGCCCACGCAAAGCCGAAAGCTCCATTAATACTTTTTCGGATTTTTCAGGAAAAGAAAGTAATGTTTTTTCGGCGGCACGAAATCTAACCTGTGGATGCTCGTGTTCAAGCAAATCTAAAAGTTCGTGCAAACGATTTTCGTTTTTTAACTGTATGCAAATTGAGGCAATGATTTTACCTTGTTTGTTACCTTTTTTGCTATCGCCAAGGCTTTGGTATTCATATTCTTTGAGGCAAGCGTTTATAAAAACTTCTAGTTCACGATTCATAATAAATTCTCCTATAAAATGCATTTTTCTAATGTATAAAAAGCTAAGTGAGGATTCTATGTTTTGACATAATAATCAGTGTATTGTTAGCATTTATTTGCTCTTAATTAACTAAACTGCGAATTATAAAGTGTACTGTAAAATCCGCCTGATTTCATAAGCTCATCGTGGGTACCCTGCTCAGATATTCTGCCCTGCTGAATAACCAGAATTAAATCGGCATTTTGAATGGTGGAAAGTCTGTGGGCTATAACAAAGCAGGTGCGACCCTTCATAAGCTCATTCATTGCCTGCTGAATTTTAATTTCGGTACGGGAATCAACATTTGAGGTAGCCTCATCCAGAATGAGCATAGAATTATTTGCAAGCATTGCGCGGGCAATTGTAATTAACTGCCGCTGACCCTTGGATATATTCACACCGTCATCCGATAAAACGGTGTTATATCCGTCGGGCAGGCTTTCGATGTAGGTATCAATTCTTGCCGCCCTTGCCGCCGCCTTAACCTCATCCATTGTGGCGTCCTCTCGACCGTAGACTATGTTTTCATATATGGTTCCGTGAAACAACCAAGTATCCTGCAGAACCATTGTATAGGCTTTTCTGAGCGAGCTGCGGGTAATGTCCCCTATTTCATTTCCGTCCACCGTAATACTGCCCGAATTTGCATCATAAAAACGCATAAGCAGATTAATAATTGTGGTTTTACCCGTTCCCGTAGGGCCTACTATTGCCACCGTTTTGCCCGATTCTGCCAAGACAGAAATATCGTGCAGAACGGTTTTTTCATTAGTGTAGCCAAAGGTAACATTTTTAAGCTCTACATTGCCGTTTGCGGCTTCCAGATTAATGGCGTTTTTCTTATCTATGGGCTCGCCGGGTTCATCAATAACCCTGAAAACACGCTCTGCCGCCGAAAATGCCGACTGAAATTCGTGCAGAACATTGGCAAATTCATTTATGGGTCCTGCAAATTTACGGGAATACTGCACAAACTCGGCAATACCGCCCAAGGTTATAAAAAACACAGAGCCCGCTTTAACTGCGCCGCTTTCGGAATACATAAAAAGTATACCGCCAAAAATCATTACAAGAGATATAGAAAGATTATTTATAAAGTTTACTGTGGGGCCCATTGCGGCGCCGTAATACTCGGCATTAGCATAGGCGTTCATTGCATCACAGTTGCGGCGGTTAAAACGATTGCCTATTTCCCCCTCGCGGTTATATGCCTGTATGGTGCGACAACCGCTTAGCATTTCTTCGGCATATCCGTTAAGCTCACCTAATTTTCGGGAACGCTCCCTGAAAAGGGGGCGCACCTTTTTAGAACGGTATCGTGTGAAAATTATGGATATTGGCACCGTAACCGCAAAAACAATAATCATTGGCGGTGAAATTTGCCACATAAAAATAAGGGAGCCAAAAACGGTGTAGATGCTTGTCATAATCTGCACCAAATCCTGTGAAAGGGTGGCATTTACCGTATCAATATCATAGGAAATACGGCTTATAATATCACCTGTGGCATTGGTATCAAAATAATTTACGGGTAAAGATGTAAGCTTTTCAAACACCTGACGGCGCATTGTGTAAATAATACGCTGACTTATTCGTATCATTAAAATTGAAAGGAAGTAGGTCATTATGGCAGAAAGAATATAGCAAACAAGCATTTTAAAAACATTCTCCCATACTGCCGCAAAATCCACACCCGATTCCCCCGTTATGGCATCAATTGCCGAGCCCGAATACATAGGTCCCATAAGGGCTAGCTGATTTGAAACAAGGGTGAGTATTATGGCGCAAATAAAAAGCGGCCAGGCATTTAAAATGTAACCGCCAAGTCTTTTAATTATTTGACCGGTGGTTTTTTTATCTAATTTTTGGTACTGAGGACCGCCCATACGCTGGCGCCCCATTGGTCCACCTCTATTCAACAAAAGCACCTCCCATCTGAGAATCGCTGATTTCTTTATACTCGGCGCAGTTTGAAAGCAGATAATCGTGGTCGCCCGCGCCTATTATTTCACCGTTTTCTAAAACTAAAATCAGGTCACTATCCTTAACCGAGCTGACCCTTTGTGCCACCGTTACAACCGTTGTATTGGCAAGATTTTCTGCAAGGGCTTGGCGCAGGTTTGCATCGGTTTTATAATCCAATGCCGAAGAGCTATCATCTAAAATAAGTATTTCGGGCTTTGCCGCCAACGCGCGTGATATTAATATTCTTTGCTTTTGACCACCCGATACATTAGTACCGTTTTGGGATAAAAGATGCTCAAAGCCATCGGGGAAGGAGTTTATAAAATCTGCCGCCTGAGCTATTTCTGCCGCCTTAAAAACATCCTTTTCAGAAATATCTCGGCCAAAGCGGATATTCTCCAAAATAGTATCATTATAAATAAAATCATACTGCATTGCGGTGCCGAATTTTTTATAAAGAGTTTCAGGTGTAAGGGTTCTAATGTCCTCACCGTTTATGTAAATTCCACCCTCATTTACATCATAAAATCTAAGCAAAAGCTTTATAACGGTTGATTTTCCGCTACCTGTAGCGCCTATAATTCCAAGTCTGCCACCCTTTTTAAGCTCAAAATTAATATTTTTTAAGTTTTTGTATTTTGGGGTGTAACCAAAGCAAACATTTTTAAAGGAAATGTGGGCATTGGTATTTATATTTGGATAATTTTCTTTTGATTCTACCTTTATATCATTCTCGCAGTTTAAAACCTCAGCTATTCTGCCTGCCGATGCTGAGCATTTAGTAAACATTACAAACATACGGCTTACAAACATCATAGACATTGAAATCTGGGTAAAATACTGCATAAAGGCTATTACTGTTTCGGGGTCGGACTGATGATTTGCCACCCTGTTTGCGCTAAGAGCAATAACTGCAACTATGCATACATTCATAAGCAGGGTCATAATTGGGTTTACGCTGTTCATAACGGTGCCTGCTTTGGTTTCATCCTTAACAAGAGCTTTATTGGATTTATCATAGCGTTTATGCTCATATTCATTTTTAGAAAGCGCCTTTATTACGCGAATACCCTGAATATCCTCGCGGACTATTCTTATCATTTTATCTATTGAGCTTTGCACCTTGGCATAAAGGGGTGTACCCTTTTTAGATATTAAATAAACCGAAACAAATATAAATGGCAGGGCAATTATCATAGCAAGGGCAAGGTAACTGTCCATAATAAGGGTTATTGCAACACCGCCAATTATAAGTATTGGTGCGCGCACACCCATTCGCTGAATCATACCAACAAAATTATGCACATGGTAGGTATCGGTTGTAATACGAGATTCAAGTGACGGTATTGTAAATTTATCGGTTTTTGCCGCCGAAAGCCTAAGGGTTTTATCAAATAAATCGCGCCTAACATTTTCTGAAAAATCACGCGAAACCTTAGCCGCCATTCTGTTTGCCCAAATATTACAAAGGCAGGCAACAATGGCGCAGATTATCATAATCAAGCCCCAGAATAGTATTTTTGAAACACTTTTATCTACAACAACATTTTTTAAAATGTGACTTAATATATATGGCAGAAAAAGCTCCACCACAGTGCCTATAACCTTAATTGTAAGCCCTGCCGACATTTTATACTTAAAGGGCAAAAGATATTTTAAAACGGTTTTCATTTTGCATCCTCCCTACCTTCCATATACTTTACTGCTTTTTGGGTAAGCCGCTCCAGAATAGACTGGAACTGCTCAAACTCATAGGGAGTTAAATCCTCGGCAAGATAGTTGTTCCATTCCATTGTTATTGCCCTTACCTTTGGAAAAATATCCAGCATTTTATTAGTTGGATAAACATTGGTTATGCGGCGGTCTTTAGAGCTTACCTCACGGCGCACATAACCGTTTTCCTCTAAAGAGGCAAGATTACGGGCAACATTGCTTTTGTTTACGGCAATGTGCTTTGCCAGCTCATCCTGCGAAAGACCGGGATTCATACATATGGCAAGTATATAGCTATGATGCCAGCCTTTAAGCTCCGGAATATCTAAACGGTCGGTACGGTATACACCCTCTGAACGGGTTAAAATATTCACTTTTCGCATTATTGTAGACATAAAAATTCTCCTACAAAAAAATAGTTGCAAACGCAACAGTTTCGTTTGCAACTATTTTATCATATGTATTATATACTTGTCAACAATTATATGCCATTTCTTATTGCTACCGCATATTCACTAAAGCGGGTTATATTATAATCCTCATCACTGAAAAAATAAAGATGGTCAATTGGAAAAATATATGCATCATAATCCCCTAAATCGTTATACTCAATTCCAAATGTATATTTGCCAAAGCTAGTTGCTTTTAAATAGGGATATGGATAAACCTCATATTTTACTGTATTTTTAAACTCCATAGGCGGGGTTTTATCATAATAAAGAATATGAGAATGGAATATGTTGCGGTCTACTGCCACCTTTTGACAATTTTCATTTTTAACAAACTCAACCGACTCCCCTATTCCGTCAGCAAAGCCTTCAGATATTACTGCATTTCCACCAAAATAATATCCGCAGAAAAGGGTAAAACAAATAGCAAAAGCAACTACAAGCGAAATAATAACCGTTTTTTTATGCCTTACAAAATCTATTACCGAATAAACACCAAATGCCACAATACAAAGGGTGAAAAGGTGCATACAGTTTGACTTATTTACATTAAGATTAAAAAGCATAAGTGATATAAGAACCGTACTTAAAAATCCACTAAGAATAAAATAAGCGCCGCTTAACCTTTTTTTCTTTATATCAGCCAAAAGCCTACGAATAAGCATTACTGCACCCACAATTAAAAATGGTAGCGAAATGTGGTAAAATAAACCAAATTCAGGACTTGAATTCCAAGGTATGCAGTCATACTGAAGAATTAAAACCCAAAACAAATTCACCCAGTTATTAAAACTAAAAATATTAAGTAATGAAACCTCTTCCCCACGCATTACAACAAGCTTTGGAATGGTGAAAAATGGGGTTTTTATTTCGGGAATCCCACCTAAATTTATTGCCAGAAAAAGTATATGCGGCAAAGCAAATAAGAGCAAAAGCAAGCAAGCGCACACCACATACCCAATTTTAATTTTGGTAGTATGCCTTAAAATATATATACCAAAAACAATAAGCACTAAAGGCACTACAAGCCACATAATAGAATATGCGTAAAGTGATAAACCAAAAAATAATGCCGCAAGCAAAAAATATGGATTTTTTTCTATTCCCTTTAACAAAAAATAAAAACCAAAAAGAAAAAAGGCGGGAGCAAGATTTGATTCCAAACCAAAACGGCTAATCATAATATGCCAAGGACTGACCGCCATAATTCCTAACCCAATTAGGGCAACAAGCTTGCCAAAAATCCTTTTAAGGATAAGATAAAATACAGGTAGGGTAAAAATCGCAGAAATAAGTGAAGGCAACCTGAAAACTGCCTCACTAGCCCCGAACAGCCACATAAATGGTATGGCGAGGTAGCTTTGCAAAACATTCATACCACTACCCCAGGAAACAAAATATGTGGGAAAAACATTACCCGCCGAATCTACCCCATAGTTTAAAAGGGAAAAGGCTTCATAAGCGGCAAAGGCTTCATCCTGATTAAAGCCTGCGGGAATTTTGCCAAACCCTGCAACACGCACAACTACCCCTACTGCAATAAAGAACATTACAGTAAGGGTATAACGATTATTATAAAGTTTTTGTTTTAAGGATTCCTGCATAATGCCACCTACAAAAAGAACTCCCCATTTGAAATCCTTGGGAAGTTCTTTGATTTTTATACCGGTTCGGGAATACCCTTATCTATCATAACATACTCAGCATAAACTACAAGATAGTCAAGAGCGGTAGAATTAACCAAACCATAATCATTGCCGTTAATTCTTACAAGGTAGCGTCTTGCGCTTTGCTTAACAAGCTCTAAAACAATCTGACCCTTTGAAGAATCCTTATAGGTAAAGGTTGCTTTAAGGGCGGTTTCGCCATCTGTATAGCTATTTTTAACCTCAGGAGCGAGTGTAAGGAAATACTGATAATATGCAGAAAGCAGGGCATCATCAATTTTACTGCCGTTGCTTGTAGCGGTGAATGTATCATCACTGGTGTTATGCTTAATATCAAAGGTGTAGGTCTTATCCTCAGTTTCCACAGTCATATTTTTAAAGTTATAAATAAACTCTTGGAATACGAACTCATAATAATAATCTACAAGCTCATTTTCAAGCATTGACAAAGCATCTGCAGTAACAGCGTAAATAACATTGCGACCTTCCAACATAACTGCATAATAATTCTTTTCCTTATCATACATAGATGCCTTGAGGTGTGTTCTTGATGAACCGTAATTAATTGTTATAAAAAGCTCAGGCGCATCCAGTCCGTATTTTTTAATATCTGCGGCACTTGGTGATAATTTATAGGTTTCAATAGCAACAAGGCCGTTGCCCATAAGACTGAACATTTCTTCTACAACATCGGGGTCAGCATAACGGCTGTAGGTTCCCAAATCAATGCTATACTCTACAAACTCATTGTCGGCAACGGGTGTAATAACAACCTTCTGACCGTATTTGGGACCCGAAAGCTCAATAGAATCAAAAGTAGCAAGACTTCCGGTTTCTTCATCAAAATACTTTTTATCGCTTTTCTTAGCAACATTATCTATTGTGGGGGGTGAAAGAATAACTGTATTTGCCATAGCCTCGGGTGAGGTATTAAAGTTATTTATGCCACCCGCAGCAATAAGGTAAATTTTAGGATCACCCGAAACGCTGGCATAATAGCCTGATGCATCGGGCGAGGCATCACCAACTGTAAGGGTATAGTTTTCGCCATTACGAACAAACACCTCTGCCATAGCAACAGGTCTATCCAAACCGTAAAGTGCCTTTTTAGACTGATCCTGCTCCATAATACGGGTTGCGGTGATGGTAGCAAGATTATCTGCCGCAGCATTTACCGCGCTGGAGGAAATAAGTTCTTGATCATATCCCTGAAGCTCCCAACTATAGGTTTCTGTGCTTGCGGAGGAATCAGACGACTTATCTGCCGCATCCTTTTTAGAGACAAACACCATTTTACCAAAAGAACCGTTTACAGCGATTTTTTCAATATTTTCGGTTGGGGTTTTCTTAACATATATTGTATTGGCGGGAGTAGTGGTAAATTCTTCCTCCTCTTCAGGAATGAAGCTGACGCCTATTGTTCCGCCAACAAAAATAACTATGGCAACCAAAAGCGCAATAACGGTGCGAAAACGACGCTTGGCAAGAGGCAGAACCTTTTTATCCTTATTATTAGCCATACCGTTTTCTTCGGTTAAAATAGTTGGTGCTTCTAAAGCAACCTCATCTTCTGTAAAATCCGATTCACAAGCCGAGGTAGATGTTTGCTCCAAAGCTTCACTCACATTTTGATTTTCTTCAAAAGTTTCTATCGGTTTCTTCTCCTGATCCAAACCACTACACCTCCAATCAATAATAATGCAGGAAGTACAAATATACTTATAATATAAATAGCAGTGTACTGTCCGTCACTAAGAGGTGTGCTCATAGTGTGAATACCTGTTATTTTGGGCAGGAAGTACATACTTGCGGCGGCACGGCCGTTAATGATATTTGCAACTGCAATAGCAAATTCCATATTACCGTTATCACCGAATTGCTCCCAAGCCTCGTTAATGAAATCAACACCTGCAAAATAAGCAACATGGCTGGAAATTTCATCATAATTTGCGTTCATTGTGGTATCTTCAGTTACCATTATAACAGGCATTTCGCCCATAACATCATTTGAGGAAGCGGTGTATCCGCTAACGCCCTTAGGTGCCTTAACGGCATAAGCGCTGGTGGACATAAGAATATGAGAGGTGCGACGACCATTTTCGGTATATGCCTGACTGATTGCAACATTATCGCCGCAATAGTATGAAAGCTCGCTGGCGTTAACGCTTTGGGTAAGGTCATCCTTTTTATTAAAGAGCATCATACTCTGTCCGTCACTCAGACGATAACCGGGGTTGGTATCATAAGCCATACCATCCTGAACCTTTATTCCCCACTCCTCTAAAAATTCATTAAGGTTGGGGGTTGCGGGGGATGAACAGCTGCCGAATACCATAAAGTTCTTGCCACGCTTTTCATCCATAAGGAAGTTTTCTAATACCTCAAGCTCCTTTTCGGAAAGGTCAGAAACGGGAGATACCAATAAAACTGTATCAACCTTTTCCAAAGCCTCGGCAGTTACAACACTATCCAATGACTCAACAACAAAATTATAACTTTCAAGAGCGGAAGTAAATGCAGCCTCAGCATCCTTTGTGGAATGGGTAGAAAGAAGTGCTACCCTCTTTTGACCGCTTGCCGCAACGGTGAAAATTGCACTTGAAACCTCACTTTCAATGTTGGAGGCGGTAATGGTGTAGGTGCTAGCACCGTACATAGCGCCTGTACCGGTGGAAGGATCATAAAGCTCATAAATATCTTCAAAGGTTATGACCGATTCAAAGGTGCTTTCATTACCTTTTTCATCAGGACGGGTACAACGAACAAGAATATCACCATAGGCAATATCTACCTCGTAGCCGCTCTCCAGCTCCTTGAACTCGGGCTGCTGAGGGTCTACATATTTTACGGTAATTTTATCATTATACTTTGTGTAGCTTTCAATCAAGGTAATTGTCTGATTGAAGTAGTTATCAGGTGTTGCATTTTCCTGCACATAGTAAACGCTGTATGCATAGTTGGTCATTTCACTGCCTGTATAACCTTCACGGGTGGCACAAACAACTATTTCAACAGGAACATCAATGCCTTTAATAAAATCAATATTTTGGGTAGTAAGTGAATTTGATTCATCTGTAGTAACATCAATGGTGGTAGGTGCCTTTCGGGCAAGTGTGGTGGAAAAAATGTTTACAGCGATTATTACACCAATTAAAACCACAGCAAAAACAACGGTGAAAATACTGCGCTTCATAATTTTAGGATTTTTAATTTTATCATTATTACTCATTATTCTCACCCCTCCTTATGCCCAACGCTTTTTATCAAGAACCAGATGTGTTAAATAAAGGAACACAACCACAACGCTTATAAAGAACACTGCATTTGAAAAATCAAGCTGACCAGATGTAAAGGCATTATACCTTGAAATAAAGGAAATAGAGACGCAAAGATTGGAGAACCACTCTACATTAACGGCAGATGCAAAGTAATCCATCTGCATAATGAAAAATGAAACTGCCATACCAAATACACCTGCGATTATCTGGCTTTCGGTAAGGGCGGATATAAATAATCCTACCGAAATAATTGCGGCGCCCATAAGAGCAATGCCAAGAATATCACACAGATATACAAGCCAGTTCACATCGGCGGTGAACATTAAAATAAACTGGTATATAAGTGTTATTCCCATAGGAATCATAAAAAGTGCAAATGCAGCAAAGAATTTACCGCAAATTATGTTTATAAGCTTAACGGGTGCGGTAAACAGCGCCTGATCTACCTTTTGCTTGCGATCCTCACTGAAAAGGCGCATTGTAATAATAGGCGCCAATAACAAGGCTATGCTTGAAATACTGCTGAATACAAAGGAAATATTTGCATAACTGCTTTGGCACATATAAGAAAAATACATACCTGTAAGCAAAAGCATAACGGCTATAACAATATAACCAATGGGCATTGTAAAATATGCCCTCATCTCTCTTTTAAATACTGCTGACATTATTCTACGTCCTCCTCATCAAAAACGGTATTGGTAATTACGGATTCTTCTTTTACCTTAGTTGCCTTTGAGCCTTTTTTGGCAGAAATATTAAGCTTGCCGTCGGTAAGGCGCAGGAAGATATTTTCTAATGAAAGCTCCTCGGTAGATAGCTCTAATATAGGCCATCTGCGGTCAGCCATACGGTTGAAGATCTCTTTACGCACATCGGCATCCTCTTCGGGCTCAATTTCAAAATCAAGCGAGCCTTTTTCAACAACGCCAAGGCTTTTTACCGCGCTTACGCCGCGTATGCCTAAAAGAACCCTTTCAATCTCTGCCTCGGGTCCCTGAACGCGAAGCTTCAGAGTATGGTCAGAGGAAAGATTTTTTGCAAGATTATCGGCTGTATCATCGGCAACGATTTCGCCATTGTTAATGATTAAAATTCTCTTACAAACTGCCTGAATTTCAGACAAAATGTGGGAGCTTACAATAACGGTATGGTGCTTACCTAATGCTTCAATAAGCTTGCGGAACTGAGTAATCTGCTTAGGATCCAAACCAACTGTAGGCTCGTCCAGAATAAGAACATCCGGATTTCCTACAAGGGCCTGTGCAACGCCAACTCGTTGACGATAACCCTTGGAAAGATTTTTAATAAGGCGATTTTCTACATTATCAATACTTACTAATTTGCAGATTTCATCAATATGAGGCTTTTTAGGGAACTTAACCTTTTTAAGGTCATAAATAAAATTAAGATACTCCCTTACTGTCATATCAATATAAAGGGGTGGATGCTCAGGCAAATAACCAATATGCCTTTTTGCCTGCTCGGGATTGTCTACAATATCAAAACCGCCAATTTCAGCAGAGCCGCTGGTTAAGGATATGTAGCCTGTAAGAATGTTCATTATTGTGGATTTGCCTGCACCGTTAGGACCAAGGAAACCTACAATTTCCCCTTTGGATATGGTAAAGCTTGCATCCTTAACAGCAAGATGATTACCGTATCGCTTGGAAAGATTTTTTACTTCGATCATTCGAATATACCTCCAAAACATTTTGGGATAGCCTGCAAATTTCACCGCAGACTAACTAAATACATCTTTATAGTAACTGCAAAATATTATTGTTTTGTAAACAAACTTTTAATAAGTTGCATAAACCAATAAAACTTCAATATATTCTACCATATCTGAAGCATAATTGCAATGGTAATTTTTTAAATAAGAGAGTTTTAATTTATAAAATCAAAAACTATATATTTTAAAAACAAAAAATACTAATAAGAATCAAAGCGAAACGCTTTGTATATCATAATTGCGAAAGCTCGTTTTTATACACGCTGTCGCGTGATGATATACAGTCCTGACGGACCGATGAGATACAACAATGGCAATTTGCCATTGTTTATGATATGCCATTGCTTTCGCAATGGATAAAAAAATCCCCGTTCCGAAGAACGAGGATTTTTTGGCAGGGGCAGAGCACTGCCCGTCATATCCACAATTTATGAAATTATTTTATAAGAAAAATTGGGTGTTTCTTCAGCTATATCATCAAGAACCTCTAATAATTCTGCAGTAGCTTCTTTTAAAGTTTTTTCTAAGCTATTAAAATTATATATCTCCACAGTCTTTTTTTCGTTATAAAACAAATATCTCAAACAATCCCATAAAGCATCGGGATTCTCGCCATAATATTCCGGCAAACCGAATTTTTTCTTAAAAACCTTATGTATTTCTCCTAAACATTTACATTTGGAAAAATCCAAGATTATGGGATTTTCAGTTGTTTCCTTGTATTTACATTCTCCTTGAGTATCGTTAATTCCCATTATTTACCTCCTAAATTATTTCGCAATATGTTCTATAATGATCATATGTTACAAAGATCAAACCGTCATTCGACCAAAGTATCCTTTTTGAATCCCTGTATCCCGATTTATAATTAATATCAGCTTCATACCAAATTCTATCTGGTGCCATAGGTAACTGCCCTTTGCGATTTTCAAAGACTCCACCATAAATCATTTCCCAGGACATACTTCCGATAAATTTCCTTCTTTAGGTTCCCAACCATGTGAAAATGCTATTCGTGAACTTATATAATAGTCAGGCAATGAACCCATATATTTTACCTTGCATATTTTTACAGTCTTTGCATCGTTTTAAATCATTTTTGCTAATCCAATGCTTATAGTTTTTAGATAACATAAATACTACTTAATATAATAAATTAAAGCTAGCTTTGAGTTTATTATATAAGAAGTTAAATTTATTCCCCCCCACCATTATAATATATATGTGGTTAAAAATCAATTGTGTGGAATGTATAATAATCCGCAACTTGTTGCGGTATATAATCACGGCAAAGCCGTGGATGTAATCCACCGTAGGTGGTATGTAATCATCACGAAGTGATGTATGTAATCAATCCGAAGGCAAGTAACATACAAGTCTTGCGACTTGATGACATACAGTTTGCAAAGCAAACTGATTACATACCGCTAATGCGGATTACATACCAATCCTTCGGATTGGATAAAAAATCCCCGTTCCAAAGAACGAGGATTTTTTGGCAGAGGCAGAAGGACTTGAAGCGCTTTGCGCCCCTCTTGCGGTACCCGAAGTTCATAACGGCTTGGAGCGCCTATGAACTTCGACCGCTGCGCCAGCACTCTCTCCCTGTTTCCGCCACCGGCGGCGGTCGAGTGTGCTGCCCGGCACGAGGTTTTGGAGGGGATGAAACGGCAGTTTAAACTGTGTTTTATGGAATTATGCTATCTTCACCCATTATTTTAAAAAGCCTTTATTTTATGCGCGTCTAGGAGCTATTGTTCAAAGCTTTTTAGCCTCTCCTCTATTTAAGTAATTTCTATTTTTCATCTGAAATTTTAGATGAATTTTAGATGAAATAAATTAAAAAATAACCGGCATATTCAAATTTCTGCTATTTGTATACCAAGCTAAATTATAGCTTAAATAAAAAATGTAAAACAGATAAATCGGAGATATAATGTAATTAACATAAAATTAAGCCAAAAAAATTTATTTGCACTATTGACTTTATTTATCGGTAAATACACTTGATTTCACCGCAAATATATGCTATAATTAAAATAAAAGCGATATTTTTGAGAAAAACATAGGTAATGTTTATAAAAACATAGGTGATTTTTATGCTGATATTTGATAAAAAATCATATTTGAAGGGTAATGAGCTTGGAATACTATTTTCAGATTCTAATAGTGTTGGCAAACTTCACAGCCACGAATTTTTAGAGATGTGTTACATTGTAAGCGGTACTGCAAAGCACATTGTAAACGGTGTAAAGCGCACTCTTTCGGCAGGAAGCATTATAATCATTGACTACGGGGTAAGTCATATAGTTGTTGACAAATCCAAGGATTTTTACAGTGTTAACATTCTTTTTTTGCCGGAGTACATTGATGCTTCACTTTTTAACTGCCTTAGCTTTAAGGATGTTCTGCGAAATTCACAAATAAATTTTATTTACTATGATGACTATTATCACTTTGAAGATGATGAAAATGAAATTTTTCCCCTTATTGAAAAATTGGTAGAAGAATACAACATAGAACGCCACGGCAATATGCAGTACATACGCTGCCTTTTAATACAGACCATTATTCTGCTTATGCGTAAATGTGAATCCAAAGCTATAGAGGCGAAAAAATCCAACAAGGATTTTGAAATGATTGTTGAATATCTACGCACTCACTATGCCGAACACATTTCACTAAATGAGTTAAGCCGTATATTTAATCATTCCACCGCTTCAATATATCAAATGTTTAAAAAAAATCTTAATATTAAATATTCCGATTTTTTGACCGATATACGAATAAACGCCGCCTGTAACCTGCTTAAGGAAACAAATCATTCAATTGATGAAATTGCCGCAGCGGTAGGATATAAAGATACCGGTACTTTCAGGCAAATATTTAAAACAAAAATCGGAGTTACCCCTAAAGCCTACAGCAAAAAGTTTTCAGAAGGATTATAATAACCATTATAAAAGCCGCCAATCAAACTGAGTTACGGGGAAATCGGGACTTGATACAAGTCTTTCATACACTTCTTTAGCATCTTTTGGAGAATGGACCTCATCTATTATAAGGGTGGGGTCTATTCTTTTATGCTGAATAAGCTTTAAAAATGCGGTAATATCATCCCTTACGGTCCAAAATGCGGGCGATGACTCTGCAATAGGTCTTGCGGCAGTGTGCGCTCCCACCAAAGTAATACCGGGGCCGTGAACCTTATGGTAATAATCAATGGTAAAGTCTGAATTTCTAGTGCATCCCAAAAGGGCAATTCTGCCATAGCGTGCCATACAGTCCAAGACTGTGTCCAGCGCCTTACCGTTACCCGTAACCTCAATTACAACATTAACCCCACCGTTGGTAATGGTTTTTATCTTTGAAATAAAATCACTATCAAAAGGATTAAGAGCATAGTCAGCACCAAGTTCCAATGCTCTTTCGCGTTTTCTTGCCGAAGGGTCGGCAACTATTACAGGAACAGCACCTGCCGCCTTAAGCAACTGCAATGCCAACATACCTAACACACCGAAGCCCATTACCAAAGCTGATTCGCCTATTTCCAAACGGGTTTTACGGAGTGCCGCCATTGAAAAGCCCGAAATAAATGAAAGTGCCGCCGCTTCATAGCTTACGGTGTCGGGGATTTTATAAACATCACTTACGTCTACTATATTATAATCACCATGTATTCCGTTAGAAACAGCAACCCTGTCCCCTACCTTTACATAGGTGACCTCCTCGCCAATCTCCACAACCTCGCCTGCAGAGCTGTATCCACCATAACGGGGGAATTTTGCCTCGGTAAAATTCTCAAATACACTGACGTTAAGTTCGCCGCTTAAATTGGCTCGCTCGGTACCGCTACTTATG
This sequence comes from Clostridia bacterium, assembly GCA_017623575.1. Lineage (GTDB taxonomy): Bacteria > Bacillota > Clostridia > Oscillospirales > Acutalibacteraceae > UMGS1279. The sequence goes on along the minus strand of JAGAOS010000063.1, from coordinate 283 downwards.
GTAGAAACCATATTTTTAACAAGCACCTGATTTTTGCCAATCTGACCTATTTCTTCCTCTGTAAATAAAACGGTATTTACTCCGCTAAAAACAATTCTTTTTGCCTTCATAATAGTTCTCCTTTTAACATTTGAAAAGACTCAAGCAGAGGGGGAGTAAACGAACCCGATTTTGACGGGTTGATTTTCCCCTCTGCTACGTTAAAATACTCGTAAATCCGTTAGGATTTACTGTGTTTTTGCCTTGCAGAGTGCAAAATTTACCACTTCAAAATTCTGCGACC
>JAGAOS010000062.1 GCA_017623575.1 Clostridia bacterium | reverse complement strand
TTCGCTTTTAAAATTGTTTTCTATGTATGCAACAATTTCCTTTTCCCTTTCTTGCGGGGAATGCCAGTTCCAGCTGGCTCCTCGGGGACGGTCGGTAGTATTGCGGCGCATAGCCACAAGACCGATTTTTACTTTGTAATCAAACATACTATAATTCCTCCTATAATGTGAAAATTTTAGTGTTGTTTTGTTTATTTACTATATGTTTTTAACTTCCGTCTGTGTTTCAATAAAAGCCGAAAGCGGTAAATCAGGATTAGAACCCACTGATATTTTTACCTTACCCTCTTCTACCTCATACCTGTTTCTTGACGAATATATTTTGAGTTCATCAAACCCAAGCTTAAATTCAACTGTTTTAGTTTCATTCGGGTCTAAAAGAACCTTTTTAAAACCTTTAAGTTCTTTGCCACGTCTTCTCACCGAATTGCCGTAGCCCCTTATATAAAGCTGAACCGTTTCTGCACCTTTAATATCAGAAATGTTTTTAACAGTTACATAAATTCTAAATTCATTTTTCTTTATTTTTTCAACACCAATGTTTTGATATTCAAACTTTGAATATGACAAACCGTACCCAAATGGGTGCAAAACTCTTTGAGGATAATCGGTGTATGTATTGCTTGTGCAAGAACTATCAACATCTGCTGTATCCTCACCCACACGGTTATAATAACATGGTAAGCAATTAGAAGAATACGGTATTGATACCGAAAGTTTACCTGATGGGTTTACTTTTCCAAGCAATATATCTACTATAGCCTGGGCACCCTGCTGTCCCGGGTACCATGCAGTAATAAATGCGTCACAAAGTTCTTCCGCCCTTGTTATTTCATAAGGACGCCCCGCTATTTGAACTGCAACTATGGGTTTCCCGGCTTTTTTTATATACTCTAAAAACTCATTTTGATTACCAGGCAATTTAATATCCGCAATATCCTTACCCTCACCGCAATCGACAAATCCTTTCGCAGATATTGCAGCACCCGTGTTTTTATCATACCTAACTTCGCTTAAACCTTTTGCGGTAGTACCGCCTAAAGTAACAACTATAATATCGCTTTGCTTGGCTATGTTAAGAGCATTTTCAAAATCATCAAAATCTCCGAAGAAGTCCCAACCCTTTGAATATGTAACACAAGAAACTTCCCTTTGCATAGCCTCTTTGATAGTCAAGCCTTCCCCCTCTTTTCTAAGAGAGGTATAGTCACCAAGTAAATGATACAAATTATCAGCATGCGTGCCAAAAAGAGCAATTTTACAATTTTTATCAAAAGGTAATATTCCATTATTTTTAAGTAATACCGCAGACTCTGCCGCCGCCTTATATGATAATCTTTTTTGAAGTCCGCTATCAAAAAAGGAATCTAAAGCACCGTTATCATCAATATAAGGGTTGTCAAATAAATTTAACTTATATTTCTTTGTAAGCACTCTTATTACTGCAGCATTAATATCATCTTCAGAAATAATGCCAAATTTTAAGGCATCAATAAGTTTTAGAAAAGCGCCATCATCCGCAAGGCTTAAGTCGATACCAGATTTAAGTGCAAGAGCGCTTCCCGAAACTAAATCCCTATCCATTTGGGATATCATTCGTTTTACTCCCCAACCGTCCGAAAGGACAATTCCGTCAAAACCTATTTCTTCTCTTAAAACTCTTTTGAGCAAATATTCATTTGCATGACAAGGTATTCCGTCAACGGTATTATATGCCGCCATAATAACATCAACCCCTGCCGCTACCGCTTTTTCTACAACAGGCAAACAGATATCGTGTAATTCCCTTTGACCTATATTTACCTCGGCAGTATTAATACCACCGAAACCGTCACCCGTTGCACAATAATGCTTGCAGCAAGACAATACGTTATTGCGGTTTATTGCCTCAACACCGACTCTTGCATACTCTGAAGCAAGATATGGATCTTCAGAAAAAAACTCCTCTGTTCTTCCCCAACGCGGATCACGTGCAAGGTCAAACATAGTAATAAATGCCATATGATTACCAGAAAGATATACTTCCTTGCCAATACTATCCATAATCTCGCTATAAAGTTCGGTATTAAAGGTACAACCCATTCCAAGATTTGTCGGAAACATTTCACTACCGAGTGCCTGCAAACCGTGATTTGCCTCTAC
>JAGAOS010000061.1 GCA_017623575.1 Clostridia bacterium | reverse complement strand
TATTTTTAAAAGCCAGGCTGCTCTTTGCCGTGCGCTTGCCGTTAAATATGACCTTGGTGTTCGCACCAGAAAGGCATACAAGGCAAAGGATATGGATGCTTTAAAGGTTATATGTGATGATTATCTGCTTACAATGGAAAGAATTGAGGAGTTTTTAAGTTGTTTCCGCAAGCTGTGGTTTGAGGAAAACAAGCCTCACGGAATAGATGTTACCGAAATCCGCATAGGTGCTATTTTAACAAGGCTTCGTTTTGCAAGGGAAAGACTTCTATCCTTTATGGCGGGCGAGGTAGAAAAAATTGATGAGCTGGATGAAGAAATTTTACTTTTCAGAGGCTATGGTTGTAATGATGTTAATTTTGAGCAGCTTCCCGCCCTTAAAGACTGGAAATGGATTGCTTCACCTAATATTATATAAATTACTGCTTTTAAACTTTCAAAAAAATATTGACAAATCAAAAAAAACGCGTATAATATTTATGAAGACCCATAGTTTTGTGGAAAGCCTTACAGGGAATTTGCGTCACCGACTGAAAGCGCAACAGGTGAGTAGTAGCTATGGCAACACTTCGCGGCAGACCTAAAACTTAATATTAAAGCGGATATGTTTTTTGCATATCAATACGGGTGGCACCGCGGGTTAATTTTTATTTACTCGTCCCGAGAATATAAATGTTATATTCTCGGGACTTTTTATTTTTTACAAATGGCCTTTTTTGGTTTCCTAAAATACAAAAATTCCTATTTGTAAATTTGAACTACAGGAAAATACTAGGAGGTTTTTTAATGTACAGAACACTATTTTGTAACGATATTCGTGATGAGCATATCGGCAAAACCGTTCAGCTTGCAGGCTGGGTTGATGTTGTACGCGATCACGGCGGCGTTATATTTATTGACCTGCGCGATTACACAGGTGTTACACAGGTTGTTGTTCACAATGAGGAGTTTTTAAAAAATGTGAACCGCGAAACGGTTATTTCGGTAACGGGTAAGGTTGAAAAACGCGACCCCGAAACCGTAAACCCCAAAATTGAAACGGGTACAGTTGAGCTTGTTGCCGAAAGCTTGGATGTTCTTGGCAAAAGCTATAATATGCTTCCCTTTGAGGTAAGAGCATCCCGCAACAGTAAGGATGAGCTTCGCCTTAAATACCGCTATCTTGATTTGCGTAACCCCAAAAATCACGAAAATCTTGTTATTCGCTCTAAAATAATCCGTCATCTGCGCAATAAAATGGAGGACAAGGGATTTTTAGATATGCAAACCCCCATTCTTACCGCATCTTCACCTGAGGGTGCCAGAGATTTCCTTGTACCCAGCCGTAAGCATCCGGGTAAATTCTACGCTCTGCCTCAGGCACCTCAGCAGTTTAAACAGCTGCTTATGGTTTCAGGCTTTGACAGATATTTTCAGATTGCACCCTGCTTCCGCGATGAGGATGCCCGCGCCGACCGTTCGCCCGGCGAATTTTATCAGCTCGACTTTGAAATGGCATTTGCCACTCAAGAAGAGGTCTTAGAGGTTTGCGAGGATGTTGTTTATGATACCTTTAAAACCTTCTCTAATAAAAAAATAACCGAAAAGCCCTTCCGCCGCATTACCTATGCAGAGTCTATGATGAAATACGGCTCTGATAAGCCCGACCTTAGAAACCCCCTTATTATCTGTGATTTAACCGACTTTTTTGCCGATGTTAATTTCCCTGCCTTCAGGGGTAAGCCTGTTCGCGGTATTGTTGCAAACTGTCAGGGTAAATCCAACAAATTCTTTGAGGATTCTTTAAAGTTTGCCACTTCACCTGAGGTTGGTCTTGGCGGTCTTGGCTATATCGCCCTTAAGGATGGCGTTTTCTTAGGTCCTATTGCCAAATTCTTAACCGATGAAAAAAAGGCAGAAATCACTGTGCTTACAGGTGTTAAAGAGGGCGAAACATTATTCTTTATTTGTGATGATAAGAAAAATGATGCCGAGAAAAAGGCAGGTCACATCCGCACATGGCTGGCTGATAAAAAACAGCTTGACCTTATTAAAGACGATGCCTTTGAATTCTGCTTTATTGTAGACTTCCCAATGTATGAAATTGATGAGGAAACAGGCGATACCATCTTCACCCATAACCCATTCTCAATGCCTCAGGGCGGTATGGATGCCCTCCTCGGTGATGACCCCACGCAGGTTCTTGCCTATCAGTACGACCTTGTTTGTAACGGTATTGAGCTTGCATCGGGCGCAGTTCGTAACCACGATATTGATATAATGAAAAAGGCGTTTGAGATTGCAGGCTACTCTGAGGATGAGCTTAAATCCCGCTTTAATGCCCTTTATACCGCCTTCCAGTATGGCGCACCGCCCCACGCAGGTATGGCTCCCGGTATTGACCGTATGGTAATGCTTTTAACCGATGAGGAAAAAATTCTTGAGGTTATTGCCTTCCCCTTAAACGGTAATGCTCAAGACCTTTTACTCGGCGCACCAAGCGAGGTTACAAATCAGCAGTTGGAAGATGTTCATTTGCTTGGTAACAACAGCGCGCTTGCTACCCGTGCGGCGGCAGGCGGTTCTAAAAGGCAGGGTGAAAAGCGTTCTACCTTCTCTAACGCACAGCAGCTTAATCAGCTTGCCCTTACAGAAGCTGAGGAATCGGTTATGAATAAGGTTTTTGCAAAAATGAGCGAAAGCGAAGCAAAGCTAAGTCAAGTTAATACCGACGAAACCGAAGAAATGATATATGTTATGCCTATGACCAATGTCCTCCGCGAGGATGAGCGCAAGCAGCCCTTTACAAGAGAGAGTTTGCTTGAGGGCGCGCCCGAGCGCAGTGATGACAGTTGGCAGGTACCAAGACTTGTTAAGTAAAGTGAGGTGGCTTTAAAATGAAATATTATGCAACTAAAATTTCTGATAAGGGAAATCTTGCGGTAGACGATACCATTCTTGTTAAGGGTGTTGAGGCTACGGCAGGCTCCCGTATATTAGAGGGCTTTAAGCCTCTTTTCAGTGCCGAGGCGGTAACAAGACTTGAAAATAAGGGTTATACCGTTTCGGGCAAAACCAATGTTGGCGAGTTTGCACTTGACCTTGCAGGCGAGTTTTCCTACTACGGCGAAAACGATGCTACTATAAAAGGCGCCGCCGCAGAGCTTGTTAAGGCAGGCGAAGTAGAGGCCGCCCTTGGTGTTGATGTAAACGGCAGTACAAGACGCGCCGCCGCTTTGTCGGGTGTGAATTTCTTAAAGCCTACCTACGGCACCGTTTCCCGCTATGGAATTATTTCCACTGCCGCCTCGGGTGAGCAGCTTGGCGTTTATGCCGCAGATACTGCAAAAATAAAGGAGATTATGGAAGTAATCTCGGGTTATGATGAAAAGGATGGAACCAGCCTTAAAAATAAGGATTTGGATTACACCAACACCGCCGCCGTTAAGGGCAAAAGAGTTTGCATTGTTAAAGAGCTTTTAGAAAAGGCTGATGCAGAAACCGCGGCTAAGGTAAAGGCTTATGCCGATAAGCTCCGCGCAAACGGTGTGATTGTGGATGAGGTTTCCTTTGACCTTGCCGATGTAGCAAACACCGCTTGGCAGATTCTTTATTCTGCCGAAACCTGCAACAATCTTTCCCGCTATGACGGTGTCAAATTCGGCTATCGTGCCGCTGAATACAAAAATATTGATGAGCTGTATGTAAATTCCAGAACCGATGGATTTAATTTCCTTACAAAGGCGGTTATTCTTTACGGCTCAGATGTGCTTTCTAAAAAGCGTTATGATGAATGTTACGGCAAATCTCTTAAGGTTCGCAGAGTTGTTGCCGAAAAATTTGAGGAGCTTATGAAACAGTACGATGCTGTTCTTACTCCTGCTTGCAGTAAGGGTGAATTTGCTCCCTATAGTGTTGACGATGCCTTTATTAAGGTCTTTGAGGAAGGCATATTTACCGCAATTGCCAATCTTATCGGTACCCCCGCTTTGGTAAGCGACGGCGTACAGCTAATGGGCTGGCATTTTGCAGAGGGTACACTGCTTAGTCTTGCCGGCAGTGTGGAAAGGATGGGTGAATAATTATGAATTATGAGCTTGTAATTGGTCTTGAAACCCATGTAGAGCTGGATACTCAGTCTAAAATTTTCTGTTCCTGCGGCGGTCATTCTTCACCTAAAGAGCCAAACGATTGTGTATGCCCTGCTTGTAGCGGTATGCCCGGTATGCTGCCTGTTATGAACAAGCGTGTTGTTGAGCTTGCAGTTACCGCAGGACTTATGCTTAACTGTGAAATTAGCAGATACACTACTTTTGATAAGAAAAATTACTATTACCCCGATCTTCCCTGCGCATATCAGATAACACAGCTTAATCATCCTATCTGTACAAATGGTCTTGTTCCCGTAAAAACCTCTCAGGGTAAGCGTGATATAAGAATAAAGCAGATCCATATGGAGGAGGACGCAGGTAAGCTTGTGCATGAGGGCAAGTTCTCCTTTGTGGATTTTAACCGTACCAGCGTACCCCTTATTGAAATTGTTACTCAGCCCGATTTCCGCAGTGCGGAGGAGGTTGTGGCATACCTTTCAAAGCTTAAATCAATGTTCCGTTCGGGTGGAATTTCTGAGTGTGAAGAGGGCGCAATGCGTTGCGATATAAACATCTCTGTCCGTCCTGAGGGTAGCGAGGAATACGGTGTTCGTACCGAAATTAAAAATATGAGCTCTCTGGAAGCTATTGAAAAGGCTATCCGTTATGAGGCACAGCGTCATATGGATGCTTTGGAGTTTGAAACCGAGGAGCTTGTTCAGGAAACCAGACGCTTTGATGATGTAAGCGGTAAAACCTTTGCTATGCGTAACAAGGAAACCGAGGCGGATTACCGTTATTTCCCCGATGCAAACCTTATGCCCATTATCATTGATGATGAATGGCTGGAGCAGATTAAATCTGCCAAGCCTGTTGCCGTTGATGAAAAGGCAGATGCATATAGGGAGGCGGGCATTTCTGAAAAAGAAATAGAAATGCTTATTGGAAACTTTAAAATCAGCAAGCTTTTGGATGATGTTATTGCCCTTGGCTGTAACGCTAAGGATAGCGCCGCTTGGATTTTAACTGATTGCGCAGGTATTCTCCGTAAGGATGGATTACTGCTTAGCGATCTTGAAATCACCCCTGATGCACTCAGCTTGGTTATTAAGCAGGTTGCAGATGGCAAGATTAACCGCGGTGCAGGTAAAAAGGTTCTTATTGCCGTTATTGAGGATAAGGTTGACCCTATGGAGTTCATTAAGAAAAATGCTCTTGATGCCAAGGTGGATGAGGGTGCTATTAATGCCGTTATTGATAAGGTTATAGCCGCCAATGCCGCCGCCGTTGCCGATTATAAGGGCGGTAAGGAAAAGGCTCTGCAAGCAATATTCGGTGCCTGTATGAAAGAGCTTAAGGGCGCAGGCGACCCCGCAGTTATAAGAACCCTGTTAATTGAAAAATTAAAATAATTTTGCATTAAAAGGCTATTTTCTTGCGTTAGTTTAACTTTTGCGTTATAAAGAAAATAGCCTTTTTAGATAGGTTGTATAGGGAGGTATAATCACAATATGCAATATTTTATTTCATTTTTAGAAGGAATTATAACCTTTGTTTCACCCTGCCTTTTACCAATGCTTCCTATTTACATTTCGTATTTTGCGGGTGGAAGTGAAAAAAACACTAAAAAGGTAATTACAAATGCCTTAGGCTTTATACTGGGCTTCACGGCTGTTTTTATACTTCTTGGTGCCCTTGCGGGTAGCTTTGGCAGATTTTTAAAAGAGTACAGTGTAGCAGTTAATATTGTTACCGGTCTTATTGTTATTATCTTTGGTCTTAACTATTTAGGCTTTTTTAAGCTTAATATTTTTAAGGGCAGTAATTCGGCTAAAACAGAAAATCTTGGATTTTTTTCATCAGCATTATTCGGCGTTGTATTTTCCATTGGATGGACCCCCTGCGTAGGTGCGTTTTTAGGCTCTGCCCTTATGCTGGCGGCAAGCAGGGGAAGTGTTATGGAGGGCATTTTTATGCTTCTTCTGTATTCCCTTGGTCTTGGAATACCTTTTTTTGTAAGCGCAATATTAATAGACAAGCTTAAAGGCGCCTTTGCTGTTATAAAAAAACATTATAAAATAATTAATATCATAAGCGGCACATTGCTTGTAACGGTGGGTGTGCTTATGGCTACCGGTATGTTCGGCAAATTTTTAGCATTACTGGGCTAGACAGGGAGATGATTTTATGAAAAATATGTTTAAATGGTTATTAATTTTGGTGCTGTTGGCTGGTATTATAGGCGGGTCTACCGTTTTGTACAACCGACTAAGTAAGGATTATAAAGAAAACAACAATTCCAAGGTTGCTTCGGGAGAGAATACTGCAGAGGATGAGGCTCTTGCAGTGCCCGATTTTACTATGCTGGATTATAACGGTAAAGAGGTAAATCTTTCGGATTTTAAGGGTAAGCCGATAGTTTTAAATTTTTGGGCTACCTGGTGTTATTACTGTAAAGAAGAAATGCCCGAATTTGACAAAGCCGCCAAGGAATACCCCGATGTACAGTTTATAATGCTAAATGTTACTGACGGATTAAGAGAAACTGAGGAATCAGCAAGAAAGTATATTGAAGATAACGGTTATGAGTTTGATGTTTTCTTTGATATTTATATGGAGGGGGTAAACGATTATTATATAACAAGCTATCCCACAACCATTTTTATTGATTCCGAGGGCGAGCTTGCCGCTAAGCAAATCGGCGCGCTGGATTATGATAGACTTATAGCAGGCATTGAGTCTATAACCTGATAACGCCCTATAATAAACAGGAGCTTTATATGTATAAAAAATTGCGAAAAATATATGCGGTGGTTTTTGTTTTATTACTGCTTATAGAAATTTACATTGCGGCATTTGTAACAAATATTTTTGTAAGGTCATATCTTGGCGATGTTTTTATAACCCTGCTTATTTGTTGCTTCTTGGCCGCCGTAATTCCAAAAAGAATAAGACCTTTGCCGATTTATGTTTTTATATTTTCTGCAGTAGTAGAGCTTTGCCAGTATTTTGATGTGGTAAAGCTTTTGGGATTAGAGGACTTCAAATTTATTTCTGTTTGGTTTGGCAGATATTTTTCCTTTTATGATATTATTTGCTATGCCGCGGGATGCATACTCTTCTTTTTAATTGATTTAATTGGCAAAAAAATAATAGAAAGCTAAATTAATTAACCGTACCGGAAACAAAAATGTTCTGGTACGGTTTTTGTGTTGATAATATATATTTGAATTTAATATTACAAAAAATCAAATGTAATTAACCTTCATAAATCGCTTGCGGGCGTATTTTGCGGCATATGAACCGCGTGGAGTGTGTATTGTGGGGCGTATAAATGTGCCCTTAAAAACCCTTCGTCCGATTTCTGTAACACTTGCGGGGATAAAGATTCCATAAATTCCGGAGTGGGAAAAAGCGTTGTCACCAATGCTTATAAGTCCGTCAGGCAGTTCAATGTTATGAAGATTCAGGCAATCCTCAAAAGCACAGCAGCCTATATTGGTAACACTTTTGGGAATATTTATTTCTTCAAGCTTAAAGCAAGCAAAAAACATTTCGTTACTTATATAGGTCAGGTTGTTTGGCAGAATAACATTTGTAAGCTCACCGCAATTTGCAAAAATACCTTTTCCAATATTTGTTATACTGTCAGGCAGGGTGACGGTGGTAAGCAGGTGGCAATTAGCAAACACATTGTCACCCAAAGAGGTCAGGCTAAAAGGCAGTGCAATACCCTTTAAATATGAACATTTTTCAAAGGCGCCGTCATCAATATGTGTAACGCCGTTTGGAATTGAAATCGCCTCAAGATTTCTGCAACCAAAGAAAGCTCTTGCGCCAATGTGGGTAAGCTTTTGGGACAGGGTTAAAATTTTTATTCCCCCACAGCCTATAAATGCTTCGGGGCTTATTTTGGTAAGACCTTCGGGCAAAGCAAGATTTTCAATAGAATAGCAGCGTTCAAAAGCTCTTCTTCCAATGTGGGTAATGCTGTTTGGTAAAATAATATTGGTAAGCTTTTCACAATTGGCAAAGGCTTCATCACCAATATATTCAAGCCTTGCGGGCAGAACAACACTTTTTAAATATCGGTTTTCGCTAAAGGCTCCGTTTTCAATGCGGATTACAGAGTCGGGTATAGTTACATTCTCTAGCAGAACGGTGTTTTTAAAGGCATTGTTGCCAATTATCTTAACCGAGTCGGGGATTATAACTGATTTTGATTCGCCAATATATTTTTCTAAAACGCCGTCATTTATTAAAAATGTATCTTCCTTTTTATTATTAGTTTGTTGGGGTGGAACAACTGTGGTGGCTTCAGCCCTTGCTTTAGTTTGAGTTTGCGACTCTACAGTAACATTAAACTGTTTTTTTATCTGTCGCAGTAGGTTTTTATCGTGGTTGGCGCCGTTGTAGGGCAGGTAGGTCTTAGCATCTGTAAAGGCACCGCTCAGATTATGTAGCCAATCCATATTATCATCAGAGGAGTTTATTTTATCTATACATCCCTGAAGAATTTTAAAGGGCTGTTTATCGGTTAAATTTACAGCAAAAAAAGGTTTTTTGTTATATATCAGACTAATTTCATACTGAATAGAGCTACTGGTGAAAAGATTTTCGCTAAGATAAAATATTACACCGCTGCAGCAAGGGTCGGCAATGCGCTTTTCAACCTCTTTTCGCCAGTTAATACCTGCCGAAAGACCTTCATCGTACCATACCCGCACCCCCGAAAGCGCCATATTAACAATGTCACAGTAAACAGGTTTATAATCCTTGTGGGAGTAGCTTATACATATATAATTGTTTTCTCCGTTAGGCTCAAAGGCTTGAATCTTTGGCCAATCATCAAGATCCTTTGATGCCATAATAGCCTCACGCAAGGCTTTTATTTTTTGTTCTGTGCTAAGTGTTTCTTCAATGGGTGTTTCAACAGAAGAATTATTCATTTATTTTAACCTCCAAAGGGTGTTATTCGCATATTTTGATTTTAACATCCTTTTATAGTTAAATCAAGCATTTTGTTAAAATGTGGGATTGTGCCATATTTTTCTGTTTTTTTCTTGTTTTGGTATTGACAAATTGTGGTTTTTGGTTTAAAATAATGATGTATCAGTAGCGTTTGTGGTATTGTACTCCCAAAAAATCCCACATTTTCTATTCGCTACAATTATCCTTTTAAAAGAAAGGAAGGTTTTTATGCCTGATTATTATATTCCCGAAATCCCTAAAAGTCCCCGTATAGCAAGGCTTGTTTCACATCTGTTTGAGCAGATGCCTCAAATAGAAACAGACCGTGCGGTACTGCTTACCGAAGCCTACAAAAAATCAGAGGGTAAGCCTGTAATTACCCGCCGCGCCGAGGCCTTTGCTCATATTATGGAAAATCTGCCCATCACCATTCGTCCCGATGAGCTGATTGTAGGCAGTAATACCATCCGTCCCCGTAGCTGTCAGGTATTCCCCGAATATTCTTATCGATGGCTGGAGGACGAGCTTGATACCGTAGAAACCCGCTCGGCCGACCCCTTCTACATCTCAGAGGAGAACAAAAAAATTCTTCGTGAGGTTTATAAATATTGGGGCGGTAAAACCACAAGCGAGCTGGCAGAGGAGTATATGTCCGACGGCGCCAAAATGGCAATGAAGCATAACATCTTCACCCCCGGTAACTACTTCTACAACGGCGTTGGACATTTGTGTGTTAAATATGATGAGGTTTTGGCTATTGGCTTTGACGGTATTAAAGCCAAGGCTGTGGATGCCCTTTTAAAGCTCACCCCCGGTGATGCCGATTACGGAACCCGAACCGCCTTTTTAAAGGCTGTTATAATGTCGCTGGAGGCGGCAAGCCGTTACGCCGAAAGATACGCTTTGCTTGCAGTAGAAATGGCAGAAAAGGAAACCGACCCCAGACGCAAATTAGAGCTTGCTTTAATAGCCAATAACTGCGCTAATGTTCCCCGTAAGGGCGCAACCACCTTCTATGAGGCTTGTCAGTCCTTCTGGTTTGTGCAGATGCTTCTGCAAACCGAGGCTAGCGGACATTCCATTTCGCCCGGTCGCTTTGACCAATATATGTATCCTTATTATAAAAAGGATTTGGATCAAGGTAAAATCACCCGCGAGTTTGCTCAGGAATTAATGGATTGTATCTGGGTTAAGCTTAATGACCTTAATAAGGTTCGCGATGCTGCCTCTGCTGAGGGCTTTGCAGGCTACAGCCTTTTCCAGAACCTTATAGCAGGCGGTCAGACCGAAGAGGGCTTAGATGCCACCAACGATCTTTCCTTTATGTGTATTTCGGCATCCCTTCATGTAATGCTCCCAATGCCTTCCTTCTCGGTTCGTGTTTGGAACGGCACCCCCCACGAATTTTTGCTTCGCGCAGGTGAGCTTACCCGCACAGGTGTGGGACTTCCCGCCTATTATAATGATGAGGTTATTATCCCCGCCCTTGTAAACAGAGGCCTTAGCTTAGAGGAGGCAAGAAACTACTGTATTATAGGTTGTGTTGAGCCTCAGACCCCCGGTAAAACCGACGGCTGGCACGATGCCGCATTCTTTAATATGTGTCGCCCCTTGGAGCTTGTTTTCGGCGGTGGCGCAGAGTTGGGTGAGCAGGTAGGTCCCAAAACTCCCTCTCTTCCGGAACTTACCACCTTTGATAAGTTCTATGATGCCTACAAGGCACAGATGAACTATATGATTGAAATGATGGTTAATGCCGATAACAGTATAGATTTAGCCCACGCCGAGCGTTGCCCTCTGCCCTTCCTTTCATCAATGGTGGATGACTGTATTGCAAGGGGTAAATCGGTGCAAAACGGCGGTGCTGTTTATAATTTTACAGGTCCTCAGGGCTTTGGTATTGCCAATATGGCAGATGCACTTTATGCTATAAAAACTCTTGTGTATGATGAAAAGAAATACACTCTCCAGCAGTTTGCAAATGCCCTTAAAAACAACTACGGCGAGGCAATGCCGCCCGTAATTGCATCTCAGCTTACAACCTATGCCGCTAAAGAATTGGCAGATAAGGGCAAGACTCCAAACGAGCAGACAATTGCTGATATTTACACAAAAATCAGCGAAAATAAAACCCCTGCTGATAAAAAAGCGTTTTATGATAAGCTCCGCGCGGATATAGATTCACTTCCTAAATTCGGTAACGATATTAAAGAAATTGACCTATTTGCAAGGGATGTTGCCTATACATATACTCGCCCTCTGCAGGATTACAAAAATCCCAGAGGCGGTATCTTCCAGGCAGGACTTTACCCCGTATCGGCAAATGTGCCCCTTGGCGCACAAACAGGCGCCACACCTGACGGTCGTCTGGCAGGCACACCCGTGGCAGACGGCGTTTCCCCCTCGGCAGGTAAGGATATAAACGGTCCTACAGCCTCTTGCAACTCGGTTGCAAGGCTCGACCACTTTATTGCATCCAACGGAACCTTATTTAATATGAAGTTCCACCCAAGCGCACTAAAGGGCGAAAGCGGACTTGAAAGCTTTGTTGCTATGATACGCGGCTACTTTGACCAAAAAGGAATGCACGTTCAGTTTAATGTAGTAAGCCGTGAAACCCTTTTGGATGCACAGAAAAACCCCGAAAAATATAAATCTCTTGTGGTACGAGTTGCGGGTTACAGCGCATTATTCACAACCCTTTCCCGTTCCCTTCAGGATGATATTATAAACCGTACCGAGCAGGGAGGTTTTTAAGTGCAGGATTACCTAAATACCAAGGGTCGCATCTTTGATATTCAAAGGTTTTCGGTGCACGATGGTCCGGGAGTTCGTACAATAGTCTTTTTAAAGGGCTGTGTGCTAAGGTGCCGCTGGTGCTGTAATCCCGAATCACAAAGGTATGAGATTGAGCAGATGACCACCGCAGGCAAAACCAAAACGGTAGGTCGCGATGTAACCGTAAAAGAGGTTTTGGAGGATGTTTTAAAGGACAGAGTCTATTACCGCCGTTCGGGTGGGGGACTCACCCTCTCGGGTGGTGAAAGCCTTTGTCAGCCTGAGTTTGCAACCGCACTTCTCAGAGCGGCTAAGGATGCGGGACTCAACACCGCTATAGAATCCACCGCCTGCGCCCCCATTGATACCATCCGCGGATTACTTCCATACCTCGACCACTACCTTATGGATATTAAACATATGAACCCCAATAAGCATAAGGAATTTACAGGCAGAGAAAATACTTTAATGCTGGAAAATGCAAAAATTCTGGCAAAAGAGGCAAAACACCTTGTAATAAGGGTGCCTGTGATTCCCACCTTTAATGATACAAAGGAAGAAATCGCCGCCATAGCAAAATATACTTCAGAAATTATGCCGGGTGGCGAAATCAACCTGCTTCCTTACCACCGTCTGGGGCAGGATAAATATAAAGGTTTGGGCAGAGAATACCTTTTAGAGGGAATCTCACCCCCAACCGATGAGCATATGAATGAGCTTTTAGAGGTAGCGTTAAGCTACGGACTTAAAGCAAAGATAGGAGGATGATAAAAATGGATATGTTTGATGTGCTTAAAAATGACGGTAAGGCACGCATTATTCAGGAGCTTGTTCCGGGTAAGCAAATAACTCTGGCTCATGTAATTGCTAATCCCGACCCTGTGCTTTATCAAAAGCTCGGTCTTGACCCTGCCGCCGATTACAAAACCTCTGCCATTGGTATTATCACCCTAAGCCCTGCCGAAACAGCAATCATCGCAGGCGATATTGCTACCAAGGCATCGGGCGCAGAGCTTGGTTTTGTAGACCGATTCAGCGGTACACTTATAGTAGTGGGCAGTGTTTCCCAAATTGAAGAAGCCGTAGATGCCGTTTGTACTTATGTAAGAGAAACTTTAGGCTTTACGGTTTGCCCCATAACAAAAACTTAAAGTATGAATAAGGTTATATTAATAGGTCGCAGTGAAAGCGGCAAAACAACATTGACTCAAGCTCTTAAGGGCGAAAAAATTCATTATGATAAAACCCAGAGTGTTGAGCGTGAAGGCTTTATTATTGATACCCCCGGCGAGTACATACAAACCAGAAATTTTGGCGGTGCTTTGGCGGTTTACGCATATGAAAGTGATATTGTAGGTCTGCTTTTATCGGCAACCGAGCCGTATTCCTTATTCAGTCCTAACATTACATCTATGGCAAACCGACTTGTAATAGGTATTATTACAGGAATTGACCAAAAAAACGCCAACCCCGAAAGGGCGGAACGCTGGCTTCGTCTTGCAGGCTGTGAGATTATCTTTAAGGTAAGCGCCGTTACGGGTGAGGGGATCGAGGAGCTTCGCAACTTCCTTACAACCTTTGATACAAAGAAGTTTTATAAGGAAAACAGAAAAAAGATGTTTAATCTATAAAAACAACACCAAAAAGCTATTTTAATCCCAAATCTACTATAATTTTGGTTCTGAATATACCAAAACACAGAAAAAACCAACAAACTTTCACAAAAAACAAGAAAAATATGTGATTTTGTGTTGACTTTTGTTTGTTTGTGTGGTATATTATGAATAGAAAAGTGGGCATCTGCCCGCTTAAACCCATTTTGGATATTAAAAACTTTAAATAAAGGAGAAATTAAAATGGTATCCGAGTACGAAATCAAAAAACAAATTTGCGAAATCGGTAAGCGCATCTATGACAGAGGTATGGTTGCATCTAACGATGGTAACATCTCTGTAAAGCTTAACGATAACGAGTTCCTTTGCACCCCCACAGGTGTTAGTAAGGGCTTTATGACCCCTGAGTACATCTGTAAGGTAGATGCTGAGGGTAAGGTTATTCAGGCTAACCCCGGATTCAGACCTTCTTCTGAAATTAAAATGCATATGAGAGTTTACAAAAACCGTCCTGATGTACAGTCGGTTGTTCACGCTCATCCTATGTATGCAACTGCTTTTGCTATTGCAGGTATTCCCCTTACTCAGCCCATTATGCCTGAGGCAGTTATCGCACTTGGTTGCGTTCCCATTGCTGAGTACGGCACACCCTCTACCGATGAAATTCCCGATGCAGTAGAAAAGTATCTTCCTTATTTTGATGCCGTTCTTTTAGAGAACCACGGCGCACTTGCTTTCTCTGATTCACTTCTCAACGCATACCACAAAATGGAATCTGTTGAGTTTTATGCAAAGCTTTTATATCTCTCCGGTCAGTTAGGTGGCGCTAAAGAGCTTTCCAAGGGTCAGGTTGAAAGACTTTTTGAAATTCGTCGTGCATTCGGTCTTCCCGGTAAGCACCCCGCAAACCTCTGCCCCAATGCAAAAGCAGGTCTTCCCAGCTGTCACAGCTGTAAGGGTACATGTGGTGCAACCTTAAATGCAGATGGCGGCGCTAACGAAGATTTAGTAGCTCAAATCACCAAAAAGGTAATGGAGCAACTCGGCAAATAATTTTGAATTTTGGATTAAATTGCCCATAGCACCGTTTTTTGTTTGGGGCAGTGCCTAAAGCACGGCACCGCAAACTGCAAAACGGCACTCTGAACAATTTTCTCTCAAAATTATGTTTTATAATGTAGGGATAGGAGTTTGCAATTGGCTATGACTCGGGGCGGTACCTTAGTACAGCACCCTCGCTCCAAAATGCATACTGTGAACAAAAATCTCTCAAAATTTTAATCTTAATTAACATTTTGCAGGAACCCTCTGAGGCCGTCCCCGGACGGGGAAGGGGGACCGCCGTCAGGCGGTGGAAGGGGAGAAACCCGACTTTTCAAAATCCCTCGAAAGGACTGGTCATTCTATGACCGAGCAGGAACTTAAAAGGCTCATTACCGAAGTGGTTTCAAGCCTCGGCGGTGATATGACCTTAGATTTAGCCTTAACCCTTACCGAAAAGGTAAAGGCAAAGGCAAAAGAAATGGGTGTTAATGCGGTAGTTGCCGTATCAAATTCCGCAGGAAACCCCGTAACGGTGCAGTGTATGGATGATTCCTACATTGCAAGCTATGATGTAGCCCTTAATAAGGCATACACCGTAGTAGCCCTGAAAATGCCAACCACCACCCTAAAGGAGCTTGCCACCCCCGGCGGTTCACTTTACGGCATACAGTTTACAAACGGTGGCAAGATTGTTATTTTCGGTGGCGGAGTTCCCCTTTACAACAAGGCAGGCAAAATAATCGGCGGTCTTGGTGTAAGTGGCGGAAGTGAGGGTCAGGATACTGCACTTGCCGAATTTGGCGGCGAAGTATTCAAAGCCCTTATAAAATAACAGAAAGGAATGTGCAGAAATGAGCGTAAATTCTGCTGATATTGAGCAAATTGTCCGTCAGGTAATCGGTCAGATGCAGGGTACAGCTGCTGCTCCTAAAAAAAGCGGCGGTCCTATCCCCAAAACAGGCCGTGTTGCAATGCTCACCGAGCTTGAAAAGTTCGAGCTTAAAGAATATGCCATCCCCGCTTTGGGTGATGATGATGTTCTTGTTAAGGTTGAGGGTTGCGGCGTCTGCGGTACAGATGCTCACGAATTTAAGCGTGACCCCTTTGGTATGATTCCCGTAGTTCTCGGACATGAGGGTACAGGCGAAATCATTGCTATGGGTAAAAATGTTAAAAAGGACAGCGCAGGTAAGCCCCTTGCCGTTGGCGATAAGGTTGTTACCTGTATGATATTCAAGGATAATCCTGATATCACAATGTTTGACCTTAACAAACAAAATGTAGGCGGCGCTGATGTTTACGGTCTTCTTCCCGATGATGATGTTCATCACAACGGTTGGTTTGCCGATTACATAGTGGTTCGCGGCGGCTCTACAATATTTAATGTAAGCGATTTGAGCTTGGATCTTCGAATCTTAATCGAGCCTGCGGCAGTTTTAATTCACGCAGTTGAGCGTGCAAAAACTACCGGCATTTTAAGATTTAACAGCCGTGTTGTTGTTCAGGGCTGTGGACCTATCGGTCTTCTTTGTATTGCAGTTCTCCGCACAATGGGTATTGAAAATATCGTAGCGGTTGACGGTGAGGATAAGCGCCTTGCCTTTGCTAAGGAAATGGGCGCCGATAAATCTGTAAACTTTAAAAATCACAAGGGCATTGAAGAACTCACCAAAGCGGTTGAGGATGCCTTTGGCGGTTATCCCGCAGATTTTGGCTTCCAGTGTACAGGCTCACCCATTGCTCACGCAAACATCTACAAGTTCATTCGCAATGGCGGCGGACTTTGTGAGCTTGGTTTCTTCATCAATGGCGGTGATGCAACCATCAATCCCCACTTTGACATCTGCGCAAAGGAAATCACAACAGTTGGTTCTTGGGTATACACCCTTCGCGATTATGCAACCACCTTTGATTTCCTAAAGCGTGCAAAGGGTATTGGACTTCCCGTTGAAAAGCTTATTACCCATCGCTTCCCCTTAGAGCAGATTAATGAAGCCCTTAAGACCAACCTTGCAATGGAAGGACTTAAGATAGCCGTTATTAACGAATAAGGGTGATTTAAATGGGAAAAGCAGTAGGAATTATTGAGGTATACGGTCTTGCGGCGGCGTTTGTGGCTTGTGATGCAGGCTGCAAAGCGGCAAATGTAACCGTAGAAAACTTTGATAAAAATAAACCCGGCAATCCGGAGGGACTTAAAGTTCCCCTTATTGTGGCAGTAAAATTCCGTGGTGGTGTGGCTGATGTAACAGCCGCTATTGAAGCCGCCAAGGATGCCGCAAATGCCGTTTCGGGCGTAATTTGCACTCACATTATTCCAAATGTTGAGGATGATACCGAAAAAATGTTAAAGCTTAACGCTTTTGATAAAAACTAATTAAACGGAGGAAATAAAAATGGCATACGAAGCATTAGGTATGGTAGAAACCAGAGGTTTAGTAGCAGCAATTGAGGCCGCTGATGCAATGGTTAAGGCAGCAGAGGTTGAGCTTATCGGTACCGAAAAAATCGGTAGCGGACTTGTATCTGTTATGGTTAGAGGCGATGTTGGTGCAGTTAAGGCAGCAACCGAGTCCGGCTCTGCAGCAGCTTCCAAGCTGGGTGAGCTTGTAGCAGTTCATGTAATCCCCAGACCCCACGCAGATGTTGAGAAGATTCTTCCCAAGCTGTAAAATAAAGCAAAGTAAAGGAGAAAACTCCTATGAAGTCATTAGGACTTATTGAGGTGGAGAGCGTTGCGGCGGCAGTTGATGCACTGGATTTAATGTGCAAGGCGGCTGATGTAGAGTTTGTCACCTGGGAAAGAAAGCTTGGCGGCAGACTTGTTACCGTTATTGTCGAGGGTCAGATATCCGCAGTAAAAGCGGCGGTTGAGGCAGCGGCAAACGGTGCTATCAAAGAGCTTGCGGCATCTGCCGTAATTGCAAGTCCCCACAGCGAAACCCAGCGTATGGTTAAGCTCAGCGCTTCCAGAATCTTGAAAAAACAACAGGCTGAGGAAAAAGCAAAAAAGGAAGCCGAGAAGTTTTTACAAGAAGTTTAAAAATTATACAATAAGTAATCTATCCGAAAGGTGGATGCATTATGGCAGCAGCCAAAAGCGGTGCAAAAAAATCTGCACCTAAAAAAACAGCAACTAAGGCGGCAGAAGCAGCCGAAGTAAAAGTAGTAACGGAGGAAAAGAAAATGGCACTTGAAGCATTAGGTATGGTAGAAACCAGAGGTTTAGTAGCAGCAATTGAAGCAGCCGATGCAATGGTAAAGGCAGCTAATGTTGAGCTTATCGGTACTGAGAAAATCGGTAGCGGACTTGTATCTGTTATGGTTAGAGGCGATGTTGGTGCAGTTAAGGCAGCAACCGAGTCCGGCTCTGCAGCAGCTTCTAAGCTGGGCGAGCTTGTAGCAGTTCATGTAATCCCCAGACCTCACGCAGATGTTGAGAAGATTTTACCCAAGCTTAAATAATTAAAGGGTAACTAAATTTTGTTAATCTCCGCTTTGCGGTAGATATGCATATTTACTGATTTTATAAGGAGGAAAAGAAAAATGGCACTCGAAGCACTTGGTATGGTAGAAACCAGAGGTTTGGTTGCAGCTATCGAAGCAGCCGATGCTATGGTAAAGGCAGCCAATGTTGAGCTTATCGGTACTGAGAAAATCGGTAGCGGTTTGGTATCTGTTATGGTTAGAGGCGATGTAGGAGCTGTTAAGGCAGCAACCGAATCAGGCTCTGCAGCTGCTTCCAAGCTGGGCGAACTCGTAGCAGTTCATGTAATTCCCAGACCCCATGCAGATGTTGAGAAGATTTTACCTACCCTTAAATAATCTGTCTCAAACGCTTTTTCTGACTGTTTTACGGGCGGCGTCCCTGTTTGGATTAGCCGCCCAACAGGCAGCATATTATCAACTTATAGCTTATAGTTATCATTTCGCCTTGGGGCAAAAACTATTAGTTTTAAACTTTTTACATCCTTCCCTTTTGTGTTGTAAAATGCGGCTATATATGCCGTCCCCGGACGGGGAAGGGGGACCGCCGAACGGCGGTGGAAGGGGAGAAAACAACTCTACAACACCACAATTAAGATTTTGGAATACATAGTAAAATCTTAAGTAATTCGTCTTAAATTTTGAAAAATTTCCTGAAAGGGGTATTTTCGTGGTAGTCGGAAAGGTAGTTGGCAGCGTAGTTGCCACTCGTAAGAACGAAGGGCTGGTTGGCAGCAAATTTATGATAGTAGAGCCGCTTTCAAATATGTCGGCTAACGGTCGCATTGTTGCGGTAGATAATGTAGGCGCGGGTATTGGTGAAATTGTGCTTGTAGCCTTAGGCAGTGCGGCAAGAATAGGCTGTGATATGGCTAATGCGCCTGTTGATGCAGCAATAGTAGGTATTGTAGATAATTCTATCGGACTTATGGAAGACTGATTTTTATGAATATAAATGAGCTTAAATTAATTTTGAAAAATAGCGGTGTTGTCGGTGCGGGCGGCGCAGGTTTTCCTTGCTATGCCAAGCTTAGTGACAAGGCCGATATAATCCTGCTTAACTGCGCTGAATGTGAGCCGCTTTTAAAGCTTCACCGTCAGGTTATGCAGGTATATGCAAATGAAATTTTAGAAGCCTTTGAAACGGTACGCAAAACGGTTGGCGCAAAGCGTGCAATCATTGCAATTAAGCCGTCCTACAAAAAAGCGGTAGATGCCGTAAAAGCGCTTCTTAAGGATTTTAAAAATGTTGAAATTGGCTTCTTGCCCGAGGTTTACCCCGCGGGTGATGAGGTTGTAACCATATATGAAACTACAGGTCGTGTGGTACCCGCAGGCAAGCTTCCCATTGAGGTGGGTGTAACGGTATTTAATGTTGAAACCATTTTAAATGCATACTATGCAATTAAAAGCGGCGCAGGTGTTACCCACAAGTACATAACCGTTACGGGCGCAGTTAAAAATCCCATTACTTTAAGGGTGCCTCTTGGCATAACCGTAAAAGAGGTTATTGCTTTGGCAGGCGGCGCAACCATTAAGGATTATGCGCTTATAAACGGCGGTCCTATGACCGGCAGCATAGTAAGTGAAACCGATGTAATAACAAAAACATCAAACGCAATTCTTGTTTTGCCCGCTGACCAATATGTAATCAAAAAGCGTCAGAACAATCCCAAGGTTTCCCTTAAAAGGGCAATGTCGGCTTGCTGTCAGTGCAAAATGTGTACCGACCTTTGCCCCCGTAATTTGCTGGGTCACCCAATTGAGCCTCACAAGTTTATGCGTAATATTTCCAGCGGTGTGGCAAATGATGTAGAACCCTATCTTGGCACCTTTTTCTGCTCGGGATGCGGACTTTGTGAAATGTATTCCTGCTTCCAGGGACTTAATCCCCGTACCCTTATGGGTATGGTAAAGGGCTCGCTCCGTAAGGGCGGAATTCCCGTTCCTGAGGTTAAAGAAGCTCCCGTTAAGGAGGAGCGGGGCGGAAGATATATTTTAAAATCCCGCCTTACCGCAAGACTTGGACTTACCGAATATAATCACTCGGCACCTCTTGATGAAAAAGAGTACAACCCCAAAAAGGTTAAGCTGTTACTTTCACAGCACATTGGCAAGCCTGCTGAGGCGGTTGTTAAAATGGGTGATACCGTAAAGGTAGGCGATTTGTTAGCCGCCGCTGATGAAAACGCATTGGGTGTTGCAATTCACAGCTCGATAAACGGTATGGTTACCGAGGTTACAGATAAGTATATAGTTGTATCGGCAAATTAGTGCCGACCAAAGGAGTAATTAAACTATGGGTAAAGCAATAGGAATGGTTGAATTTCAAACCGTTTCAACGGGTATGAACGGCGCCGATACTATGATTAAAACCGCCGAGGTTGATATTGTAGAATGTGCTACCGTTTGCCCCGGTAAATATATTGTTATTATAAGCGGTGAAATCAGTGCAGTTAAGGCTTCGGTTGATGCCGCAAAAACAAAGTTCACCGAAAAGGTTATTGATAGCTTTGTGTTAGGTAATCCCCACGATTCTATCTTCTCTGCCATTTACGGAGCAACCCAGCCCGAGGGTGTGGAGGCTTTAGGCGTTATGGAAAGCTTTTCCGCCGCCACCGCTATTGTAGCGGCAGATGCCGCTGCCAAAACCTCACTTGTCGAGCTTATTGAGCTGCGTTTGGCAAGGGGTATGTGCGGTAAATCCTATTTACTGCTTACGGGTAGCGTTTCGGCAGTTACCGCCGCTATTGAGCGCGCCGAAAATGAGGCTAGTGACAGGGGTATGTTCCTTGACAGCTCTGTTATTCCCAGACCCGATAATAAGCTTTGGCAAAGTATTCTCTAGTGCATATTTAAACACCAAGGGAGAGATATATTTATGCTCGCAATAGAGCGCAGAAACGCAATTCTTGCAAAGCTTTCTATGGAAGGCAAGGTTGTTGTAAGTGACCTTAGTCGAGAATTTGATGTTACCGAAGAAACCATCCGTCGCGATTTGGAAAAATTGGATAATGACGGATTGGCAAAAAAAACCTACGGCGGCGCCGTTAAGGTTGAAAACTTTAATACCGACCTTCCTTTTCATATCCGCAAGCAATCCAATGTGGAAAATAAGCAGAAAATTGCTACAATCATTGCCGATATGATTAAGGATGGCGATTACATTATGCTGGATGCCAGCTCCACCGCCCTTAATGTGGTAAAGGCAATCCTGCATCTTAAAAAAATAACCATTATTACTAATTCAATTGAAATCCTTATTGAGCTTTGCAATAAGCCCGATTGGACCGTAATCTCCACAGGCGGAACCCTTAAAGAGGGTGGGCTTTCATTGGTAGGTTATCAAGCAGAAAAAATGGTTGAAGGATTTCATGTAGATATGGCAATTTGCTCCTGCAAGGGTATTGATGCCGAAAACGGTGTTACCGATTCCAATGAACGGGACAGCGAAATTAAAAAGGCATTTTTTGCATCTGCCACCCGCAAGGTGCTTGCCGTTGATTCTTCAAAATTCAATAAGGTTTCCTTTGTTAAGGTTTGCTCAATAGGGGATATTGATTTGATTGTAACCGATTCCGATCCGGGCGAAGCCTTTAAGGAAATTTTAGAAAGAGCAAACACATCTGTTGTTTTTGAAAGAGAAAATTAAAGAGTTTTAATATATATTTCGAAAGGATTGATTTTTCATGGCCGCAATCAGTAAGGCAGATATTGAAAAAATCGTAAGAGAGGTAGTTGGTAATTTAGGCGGTAGTACTGCCGCCGCCCCTACCGCTTCATATACAAGCACCCATTATGAGGGAAGAAAGCTGCTTGGTATTTATTCTGATATGAATGAGGCTATTGATGCCGCAACCGAGGGCTATAAGGCTGTTCGCGCAATGAGTGTGGAAAAGCGTGAGAAAATCATCACCGCTATCCGTGAGCTTACCCGCGCTGAGGCTCCCATAATGGCTAAAATGGGTGTTGCCGAGACAGGTATGGGCAGGGTAGACCACAAAACCGCCAAGCATATGCTTGTTGCCGATAAAACTCCCGGCACCGAGGATATTGTAAGTGAGGCAAAAACAGGTGATGCAGGTCTTACCTTAACCGAAATGGCTCCCTTTGGAGTTGTTGGCGCCATTACTCCCAGTACCAACCCCAGCGAAACGGTAATCTGCAACAGTATTGGTATGATTGCGGCGGGCAACGGCGTTGTTTTCAATCCTCATCCCGGTGCTATCTGCGTTTCCAACTATGCGGTTGACCTTGTAAACCGTGCATCCCGTATGTCGGGCGGTCCTGATGTGCTTGTTGCTTCTATGGATAAGCCTACTATGGACTCCGCAAAGATTATGCAAACCCATCCCGCAATCCGTCTGCTTGTTTGTACAGGTGGTCCCGGTGTTGTTCGTTCGGTGCTTTCCTCGGGTAAAAAGGCAATTGGCGCAGGCGCAGGTAATCCTCCCGTTATCGTTGACGATACTGCTGACATCGTTAAGGCAGGTAAGGATATAATCGATGGATGTACCTTTGATAATAATCTTCCCTGTATTGCTGAAAAGGAAGTTTTTGTTTTTAACAATGTTAAGGATAGACTCATTTCCGAAATGCAGAAGAACGGCGCTTACCTTATCTCTGCCGCTCAGGCAGACGCCTTGGCAGAAATTGTTTTGGTAGATGTTACCGATAAAAAGACCGGTAAAACCAAAAAGAGCGTCAACCGCAAGTGCGTTGGTCGTGATGCCAAGGTTCTTCTTAATATGATTGGTGTTACCGTTGGTGATGACATCCGTTGCATTATCTGTGAAACAGGCTTTGACCACCTCTTTGTTCAGGAGGAGCTTATGATGCCCATTCTGCCCATTGTTGGTGTTTCTAATATCGACGATGCCATTGAGCTTGCTGTTAAGGCAGAGCATGGCAACCGTCACACCGCACATATGCATTCCAAGAATATTGATCATCTTTCCCGCTTTGCCGCCGCAGTTGAAACCACCATTTTTGTTAAAAATGCACCCTCTTATGCGGGTATTGGTTTTGGCGGCGAGGGTCACACAACCTTTACCATTGCAGGACCTACAGGTGAAGGAATTACCTCGGCAAGAAGCTTTACAAGAAAGCGTCGTTGCGTATTAGCAGATAATTTTAGAATTATCTAAATTGCCCATTTTACCGTTTTTTCGTTCGGGGCAGTACTTAATGTACAGCACCGCTCACTCAAAACGGCAAACTGAACAATTTATCTTAATTCTGCCTATTTGAGATTGCCCATCTTACCGTTTTTTCGCTCGGGGCAGTACTTAATGTACAGCACCGCTCACTCAAAACGGCAAACTGAACAATTTCTTGCAATACTAAAAACATTAAGCTTTTAACCCTCTGAGGCCGTCCCCGGACGGGGAAGGGGGACCACCGAACGGTGGTGGAAGGGGAGAAAAACCTTTCCATTTTATCCGAAAGGAACATTTATTATGGATATAAACATTTCTGCAATAACCGAAGCCGTATTAAAGGCTCTCGAAAACACAACTGAAGCTGAGGGGGATATTCCCGTAGGTATATCCAACCGCCACATACATCTTTCAAAAGAGCATGTAGAGATTCTTTTTGGTGCAGGCTATGAGCTAACCCCTTTTAAGGATTTATCTCAGCCCGGTCAGTATGCCTGTAAGGAGCAGCTTACAATTGTTGGACCTTCACTCCGCCCCATTGAAAAGGTGCGCGTTTTAGGTCCTGTTCGCCCCGCTTCTCAGGTAGAAATCTCCCGCACCGATGCCTATGCCCTTAAGGTTGCGCCCCCCGTTAGGGAAAGCGGTAAAATCGCAGGCTCGGCACCCATTACCATAATCGGACCCAAGGGTGTTGTAACCCTTAAAGAAGGCTGTATTATTGCTAACCGTCATATACATATGAGCCTTGAAGAGGGCGAAAAATTTGGCGTTAAGGATAATGACTATGTAGATATTGATGCCTTTGGTGAGCGCAAAACAAGATTTTTTGATGTTCAGGTTCGTGTTCACAAGGACTTCCGTTTAGAGATGCATCTTGACACTGATGATGCTAATGCCGCAGGACTTAAAAACGGCTCTAAGGTTAGCATTGTAAAGTAATTTTAAGTAAGGTTTTGTTATGAATAGATTTAAAATTCGTACCGAGGTGCGTTTTAATCAGAACGCTCTTGATACCCTTTATGAATTTAACGGTAAAACCGCAATAATCATTACCGATAAATTTATGGTATCATCGGGTATTATTAATAAAATAACCGATAAAATGCAGGGCTATAAAAGCTATGCTGTTTTTGATGAAATCACACCCGACCCCACTACCGAGCTTATTGCAAAGGGTCTTAAATTCATTACCGAAAACGGTGGTGAAATTGTAATCGCTCTTGGCGGCGGCTCGGCTATTGATGCTGCAAAGGCGATTGTTTTAATGGGTGAAAAATCGGGTATGGGTGATTTAAAGCTCATTGCTATTCCCACCACAAGCGGTACAGGTAGTGAGGTTACAAAATTTGCCGTTGTTACCGATTTAGAGGAGGGTAGAAAATTCCCTCTTGTGGATGAACAGCTTATTCCCGATTTGGCAATTCTTGACCCCGAACTGGTTGTATCTGCACCACCTTCAGTAACTGCCGATACGGGTATGGATGTTATTACCCACGCCTTTGAGGCGCTTGTGTCGGTAGATAATAACGATGCATCTGATGCTTTGGCAGAAAAGGCGCTTTTGCTTGCCTTTAAGTATTTACCCTTTGCCTATCAGCACGGCGATGATATTGTGGCAAGGGAGAAAATGCACTCGGCATCCTGCCTTGCAGGTATGGCATTTAACGATGTGGGACTTGGTATAAACCATGGTATAGCCCACGCTTTGGGTGCTAAATTCCACATTCCCCACGGTAGGGCAAATGCTTTGCTTTTACCCCATGTAATTCGCTATAACGCCCATCTTACCGCCTGCTTTGGTAATGAGCCTACCGATGCCGCACAGCGTTATTCCGATATTGCCCTTATGATTGGACTCCCGCATGATAACATCCGTATTGCGGTAGAAAGCCTTATTGAAGAAATAAAGCATATGATGCGCCGTATGAGTATGCCTGCCACCCTTTGGGATTGTGGTGTTACTCGTGAGCAGTATGCAAAAGAAAAAGAAAACATTATTGCCTCTGCTTTAGAGGATGCCTGCACAGCAACCAACCCTCGTGAGGTGGATGCCGCGGGAATTGAAAGAATTTTAAGTCATATAACACCTTGAGCATAGGTTGGTTTTTGAAAGGTTTGAGGAGAATTTTATGAAAAAATTAATCATTATAATTTTAGTTTTTGTTCTTACAATATCCAATTCGGCTTGTTCAAATAAACAAACGGTTGAAAATTCATCCTCAGAGCAAGCAACTGTACATATTGAAAGCGATAATTCTGAATTAACAAATACATCTGAAATATCCTCAAAGGCAAATGTAACAAGCAGTAAGCCCGCCGTTACAAGCCGAGAAACCACAACAACCTCAAAGGCTAAGACCGAAACATCTTCTGAAAAGGTTAGTACTTCAAGCAAAAATGTTTGGGTTCCACCGGAAGATTCTGTAGTTGAAACCAAACCAATAATTCCTTTTAGCAGTAAACCTAATGGTGGGGGTACAGCTAAGTATATGTTTGCCGAGGAAATGTGTAACGACCCGGAATTAAAAGCTCAAATTGAGCAGTTAAACGAAACTTATAAGGATCTCGGTATGCATATATCGTTAGAGGGAAATGAAGAAAAGTTAACCATCGTTTATAAGTTTTTAACTCAAGTGAATGGCGAAGCTATTGAGGGAGAATTAAAAGAAGCTTTGAAAAGCCAAAAGCAAGTATTTAATTCTCAGGTTGCCCAAATGCAAACTGAGGTAATGACCAAGATGATTTTGGGTATTAAATATGTTAACGCTGATGGAACTACCATATGTGAGGAAGAATATCCACAGTAAATTTTTAAAATTTCCTCTGTTCATTTATTTTAATAAGTTTTTATAGCCTTCTCGGTCGCAATTTCCGATCGGGAAGGTTGCTTTTTAAAAATTTCATATGCATAATCAAGCCTCGTTTTGTAGCCGAAAGGTTTGCAGAACGGGGAATTTTTTTTTAAATTGAAAATGGAAAGCGGAAAATTGAAAATTAATACATCCGTTATTTGTTTTAATTTTTTCTCGCGCGCGGGCGCGTAATAAATAATTCTTTACATTCTTTTTATTATTTTAATTCTTTTATTGTTGTTCGCTTGTTGTTCACTTGTTGTTCGCTTGTTGTTCGCTTGTTGGTAAAAAAATTTAAGCTTTATTAAATTTTTCCCATTTTAAAAGGGTTTCTAAAAATTTTTTGTTGGTGGATTTATAAAAACAAACACACACTTTTGTTTTTTAAAGAAGGTTTATTACCTAATTATCATTTGCTTCACTTTCTGTACCGGTTTACCTTTTTGTTATATCATAACACTATTTAAAATTTATTTCCCCCCACCAACCCTGTCAGCAGTTCGTAATCGCCAAATTTTAACAAAGGTTATAAGGTAAGGCAAAAAAACGCTTTTGGATGTACAGATTTTGGGACACCTTAAAGGTTAAAATTGTTATAGTTAAAAAAGTGTCCCCCCTTAAAATAAACAGTCTTATGAATCGGCGCGAAAAAATTATAAAAAAATTATTAAATTTAAATATAATACTTTATTTTTGTTTTGTTTTATGATAAAATAAAATGAATAATTAGATTTTGAAAAAACATTCAGGAGGTGGAAGATATGTCGGTTATAAAAAAAGCGTTAAGGGCTTTGTTGGCTACAGTGTTGATTTTATCCCTTACACTTCTTTCGGCTTGCTCAGGCTTTAATATTACTGCCGATGATTTTCTTTCTCCGCCCCGCGCAAACGGTGAAATGTATGCGGTTGAGCAAACCTTAAAGGACAATGTAAAAACCGCCTATACCCTTAAATATCCTACAGCGGGTGAGTATCGTTCGGCATATATTCTGGCAGACCTTACAGGCAGTGGCACCGAAAATTTTGCTATGGCTTTTTACAGCACCATAAATGAAGAAAACGCCACCTTTATGAACCTTAAGCTTATGCAAAAGGTGGGTGAAGAGTGGATTTCGGTAAGCGATATTATTGTTAATGCCGTTGGTGTAGAAAAGGTAGAAATATATGACTTAAACGGTGACGGTGTTAAAGAAATAACGGTTGGCTGGAATGTGTACGGCGGAATGGATAAAAAAGTAACCGCCTATGCCCTTAGCGGACTAAAGCTTGAACCCCTTATGCAGGAAAGCTATAGCAGTTTTATGTGTTGTGATATGGTTGGGGACGGTCGCAAGGAGCTTTTTATAATCTATCATGATACCGTTAGCGCTACCGCCCTTGCAAAGTATTATTCCTTTGGTGCAGATAAGGTAAATCAGTCTGATTCCTGCCCTATTGACGGTACGGTAGTATCCTATAATGAGCCTGTTTTCGGCGCAATGCCAAACGGCACTTCGGCAATATATGTAGATGCCGTTAAGGGTGCAGGTATGCAAACCGAAATAATATATTGTAGTAAAGGCAAGCTTATGGCTTCGTTTTACAATTCGGCGGCAACCGAGAATTATATTTCTCCCACCTACCGCAACAGTACCGTTGAATCTTTGGATATAAACGGCGACGGATATCTTGATATTCCTATTATTAATCCCGTAAATACCTTTGGAATTGAAATGGATACCACCACCCTTAATCCCATAACAAGCTGGTATACCTATAATGGCAGTAACTTTAATTTAACAATGCAGGCAATTATGAACTATACCGATGGCTACTATATAGAATTTCCACAAAAATGGCAGAACTGCACTACCATAAGTACGGAGATTGAAAATCGGGTTCGCACTGTATTTTTGTGGGATACTGTGGCAGGCGTAATTAAAAGTGAGCTTGTGCGTATTCGCGCAGTGTCAGAGGTTAATTGGGATAAGCCCGATAACGGATTTAACGAGTTTAAGGAAATAACGCGGCATAAGGGTGTTGTTTATGCCGCAATGTTCAGCAGCTATGAGGGTGCAGAAAAAATAACCCTTGCAGAACTTAAAGAGATACTTCATATTATTTGAGCAGAGGAGTGTAATTAATTGAAAAAAATTCTTGTTGTTGAGGATGAAGTGGCTATTCGCGAATTTGAGGTAATTAACCTAAGACGCGTAGGCTATGAAACGGTAGAGGCAGGCTCGGGCGAGGAGGCTCTTGCTGTTTATGAAGAGCATGGTGATATTGATATTGCACTTTTGGATATTTCTATGCCCGGTATGGATGGACTTACCCTTTGCAAGGAGCTTAGAAGGCGTTCCCCTGCCCTTGGTATAATAATGCTCACTGCCCGCGCTCAGGAGATGGATAAAATCCACGGTCTTATGATTGGTGCCGATGATTATATAACCAAGCCTTTTAGTCCTACCGAGCTGCTTGCCCGCGTGGATTCTCTCTACCGTAGGGTGGATATGGGCAAGGCTACCGCCGCTAAGGAGTCTGCCGATGAAATTCGTCTTGGTGAGTTTACGCTGAATGTCCGCCGCAGAACCCTAAGCAAAAACGGTAATAATATTGAGCTTACTCAGGTGGAGTTCCAAATCGTTGAATACTTTTTCACCAATCCTGATGTAGCTTTGGACAGAACCGATATTTTAAATCGCGTATGGGGCGAGGCATATTTTGGCGAGGAAAAAATCGTGGATGTAAATATCCGCCGACTCCGTATTAAAATTGAGGACGACCCATCACATCCCAAGCATCTTCTTACCGTATGGGGTATGGGTTATAAGTGGAATACCAATTAGCAAAATCGGTGCTTTGCTCCGTAATTAATTATAAAGCTTGTCAGCAATAAAACCGAACCTAGGGTTCGGGGGAGGTGAAAACGGTATGCTATCACATTTAAAATGGAAAATAAAGGGCGTTACAAAGCGCTGGCTGGTGAATGTTATGTCGGTGGTAGTTGCCGTTGTAATAGTTGTAGAGGTCATTCTGGGCATTTTTGTGCAGACCTTTTATAACGATACTGCCCGAAGCAGGGCAAATGAACTTTGTCAGGGTTTTTCCTTGCTGGCAACCGTATCGGCGGCAGATTTCCCTGCAAAAGCCCATCAGTACATTGAAAACTTTGAGCATAAGGATAAAATCGAGGTTCAGATAATAGATTCAAATGGTAAAATTTTAATCACCTCAAACGGTTTTGACCCCGGAAAACCTAAAATGCCCGATTATGAAAATGCAATAGCCTCCGAAGGCGCTACCGCGTTATGGGTAGGCACAACCGAGCAGGGCGAAAGCGTAATGGCGCAAACTACCATTCTTGGTGATTACGGTGACGGCTCTAACGGTGCTATCAGGTGGCTTATTTCGTTGGATACTGTAGAGGAGCATATTATCTGGATAATTGCCCTTTGCGTTGTAATAGGTATAGGCATAATTCTTTTAACCGCAATGACAGGTCTTTACTTCATAAAATCCATTGTTCGCCCCGTTCGTGAGGTTAGCAATGTTGCCAGAAAAATGGCAATGGGCGATTTTAAATCCCGATTAGAGGTAGAAAAAAAGGATGATGAAATAGGCGAGCTTTGCGATGCCATTAACTATATGGCAAGCGAATTAGGTCAGGCTGAAAATGTTAAAAACAGCTTTATTTCATCCGTTTCACATGAGCTCCGCACCCCTTTAACTGCCATTCGTGGATGGGGTGAAACGGCAAAAATGTCGCTAGGGTATGATGATGAGCTGGTTTCCAAGGGCATTGATGTTATTTTGTCAGAGGCTGACAGACTTTCAGGTCTGGTTGAGGATTTGCTGGATTTCTCTCGTATGCAATCGGGTCGACTTTCCATTAAAATGCGCCTTATGAATGTGGTTACATCCCTTCGTGAAGCGGCGGATATGTATGAAGAGGTCGCCAAACAGCATAATATTAAAATGGATTTCATTTGCCCCGTTGCCCCTAATGATGTTATGGGTGATCCCGCCCGACTCAAGCAGGTATTCATTAATGTTATTGATAACGCAATAAAATATTCTAATGACGGCGGCAGTGTTTTAATTGATTGCCATGAGGAGGAGCACTGTATTCACATCTGCATTTCAGATACGGGTGTGGGCATACCCGAGCAGGATATTGACAGGGTTAAAGAAAAGTTTTTCAAATCAAACACTACGGTACGCGGTTCGGGTATTGGCCTTGCCGTTGCCGATGAAATTATAAAACAGCACAACGGACTTCTTTTTGTAGAAAGTAAGGAGGGTGTTGGAACCACCGTTACGGTTGTACTTCCAATTGCTGAGCCTGCCGATGCCCCTGAAAATGAGGCAGCAGCAGTAGATTTCCCGCCCGAAATTGCAGATGAAAAGTCCAAAACAGATGAATCTTAAAATTTATAAAGAGGTTATATTTAAATGAAAAAACTAAGCATAGGCGGTCAGGCGCTTATTGAGGGCATTATGATGAAAAGCCCCGAAAAAACCGCAATGGCGGTTCGCACTCCTGACAAATCAATTGATATAGAATATATTAAGGAAAAGCATATTAAGGATAAGTTTCCCCCTATGGGCTGGCCCGTTATCAGGGGCGTGGTTAATTTTATAGAGTCTATGATTTTAGGCTACAAAACGCTTATGATGTCGGCGGATAAATCGGGTATGACCGATTTAGAGGAGGAAGAGGAGCGTCAGCGCAAAGCCGAAAAGGAGGCTAAAAAACGCGCAAAGCTTATTGCTAAAGGCAAGCTTCCTGCCGAGGAGCCTGTAACGGAATCAACTTTGGATGATGCAGAAAACAAGGTTTGTAATGAGTCTGAATCGGATTCAAAAAGCAAAGAAAAAAGCAACTCTATTTTGATTACCGCCGTTATGGTTGTTGGTGTTGTTTTGGGCGTTGCTTTGGCATTAGTGCTTTTTATGTGGCTTCCCACCGCAGTTTTCAACGGCATTAATTTTATTGCAGGCGGCGCTATTTCAGATAAATTCCGCCCGCTTATTGAGGGTGTGCTTAAAATCAGTATTTTTGTTGGTTATGTTGCACTTGTATCACTTACCAAGGATATTAAGCGCGTATTTATGTATCACGGAGCCGAGCATAAAACCATTTTCTGTTTGGAAAATGAGCTGGAGCTTAACATTGAAAATGTTAAAAAACAAAGTCGTTTCCATCCCCGCTGCGGCACATCCTTTATGATTTTAATGTTGGTTGTGGGAATTTTAATTAATCTTTTAATAGTAACACTTTTCCCAAGCGTTACCAAGCTTGCTGCCATTTGGGTTATTATAAAGGTGCTTATGGTACCCCTTATCTGCGGTATCGGTTATGAGCTTATAAGATTCTGCGGCAAGCATAATAACATTGTAACCCATATAATTTCCGCCCCCGGTATGTGGGTTCAAAGACTCACCACCAAGGAGCCGGAGGACGATATGATTGAGGTTGCAATTGCCGCTATTCAGGCAGTTTTGCCCGATGACCCCGAAAAACTCAGCGGTGACGGCTGTTGCCCCGATTTACAGTAGCTTATGACGGTAAAAGAACAAAAAGAACTGCTTATTTCCGAGCTTTCTCTTGTAAGCGATTCCCCCGCATTTGAGGCGGCAGAAATTATTATTTTTGCAACCGATTTAGATAGGTCGGCAATTCTTTATAAGCAGAATGAACGGCTTTCGGCATCTCAGCGCCGAACCATAAAAAAGTGCCTTGCCAAGCGAAAAAAGGGCGTTCCTCTTCAGTACATTTTAGGTGAGTGGGAGTTTTACGGCCTGCCCTTTAAAGTTGGTAAGGGAGTGCTTATTCCAAGGCAGGATAGCGAGCTTTTAATTGACCTTGTTATTGAGGAGCTTTATCAGGCTGAGGAAAAATCCCTTTTGGATTTATGCTCAGGCAGTGGTGCGCTTGGTATCGCAGTAGCAAAAAAATGCCGCAATGCAAGGGTTACTTTGGTAGAAAAAAGCCGCAAGGCATTTTCATATTTAAAGGAAAATATTATTCTTAACGGAGTCACCGTAAATGCCGTAAGGGCAGATATTTTCAAATGGGCTCCCAAAGAAACGGCAGATATTGTTATATGCAATCCGCCCTACATAACAAAGCAAGAAATGCACGACCTTCAAAAAGAGGTGAAAATGGAGCCTACCGCCGCGCTTTTTGGCGGTAAGGATGGACTTAGGTTTTACCGATTACTCTGTCGCAGAGCTCACGATTTTTTAAAGGTTGGCGGAAAAATATTAGTTGAAATAGGTTATGCTCAGGCAGAGGATGTATGTCAGCTTTTTTCCTCATCAGGCTTTGAGCAGGTGGAGGTATTTAAGGACCTTCAGGGAAATGACCGCGTTGTTTCGGCGGTCCTTGCCGAATAATTTAAGTAAAATAACCGAAAGGATGTATATAAAATGGCAGAAAAGAAAAAAGCAATTGCACAACCCAATCCAGATAAAGAAAAAGCCCTAAAAACCGCTTTGGATCAGCTTGAAAAAGAATATGGTAAAGGCACAGTTATGCGCCTTGGTGAAAATGTTGGAATGAATGTAGAGCATATTTCCACAGGCTCTATAACCTTGGATGCCGCTCTTGGTATAGGCGGTCTTCCAAAGGGTAGAATTATTGAAATGTACGGTCCCGAATCCTCAGGTAAAACCACACTTGCCCTTCACGCCGTTGCAGAGGCTCAAAAGGCAGGTGGTCAAGCCGCTTTTATTGATGTTGAGCACGCTTTGGATCCCATTTATGCCGCAAATCTTGGTGTTGATATTAATCAGCTTTTGGTTTCTCAGCCTGATACAGGCGAGCAGGCTTTGGAAATTACCGAAGCACTTATCCGCTCGGGCGCTATTGATATTATTGTAATTGACTCGGTTGCCGCTTTGGTTCCCAAGGCAGAAATTGAGGGTGATATGGGTGATTCTCATGTAGGCTTGCAGGCAAGACTTATGTCACAGTCACTTCGCAAGCTGGCAGGCGCAATCTCCAAATCCAACTGTATTGCAATATTCATTAACCAGCTTCGCGAAAAAATCGGCGTGTTCTATGGTCCAAGCGAAACCACCACAGGCGGTCGCGCACTCAGATTCTATGCCAGCGTTCGTCTTGATATCCGCAAGGCAGAAGCCATTAAAAACGGTAGCGAAGTAGTTGGCGCCCACACAAAGGTAAAGGTTGTTAAAAATAAGGTTGCACCCCCCTTTAAAACTGCCGAATTTGATATTATGTATGGTAAGGGCATATCCAAAGAGGGCGAGCTTATTGACCTTGCTACCGAGCTTGGTATAACCAAGCGTTCGGGTGCGTGGTTCTATTACGGCGAGCTGAGAATGGCTCAGGGTCGCGATAATGCAAAGACCTATTTAACCGAAAATCCCGATGTTTTTGAGGATATTTATAACAAGGTTATGTCTGCAATTATGTCTAACGGCAATGATGATACCGCAGATGATGAGGGTGGAAGCTCTGCTTTCGCCGATACCGTAAACGATACACCCTTAGCAGAGGAAAAGAAGGCATCAAGCCGCATTAGTATTGATGTTGCAGTGGATGACTAATGACAGTTGTAAACATAGCCCCAAGGCGCAAAAGCAGGGTAGCGGTAACTTTTCAGCCCCCACCCCCAAAAGAGCTTGCGGGCGCCGAATATGAGGGCGAAAAACTGCTTATTGATAAGACAATAGCCGCCCGATGCAGTATTGCCGAGGGTGCTGTACTGTCAAATGATGATGTTTTACAGCTTGTTTATGTAAGTGAGTGTTATAGGGCAAAGGAGCGGGCAATATGGCTTTTGTCGGGTCAGGATTACTCTGAAAAAGGGCTGTATTTAAAGCTTACAAAAACCTACACCGAAAGGGCGGCTGCCTTTGCAGTTTCGCAGATGGTAAGCCGCGGCTATGTAAACGATAATCGCTTTGCCGCCGCCTTGGTTTCAAGCTGTAAGGCTAAAAATATGTCAAGGCGGGGCATTGCCGAAAAGCTGGTAAAAAGCGGCATCTCAAAGGAAATTTCCAATTCTGTTTTAGGTGAGGAAAATCTTTTTGAAACCGATTTTGAACGCGCCCTTCAGCTTATAAAATCAAAATACATAAATAAAATTTCTACCGAGGAAAACCGCAAAAAAACCTTTGCCGCGCTTATGCGCCGCGGTTTTTCCTATTCGGATATAAAAAAAGCAATAGAACTCCTGTCAGGGGTTAATGAGGAGATTTATTAATGTCGCAAAAAATAGGTATGGTGTCGCTTGGATGTCCAAAAAATCAGGTAGATGCCGAGCGTATGCTGGCAGACCTTAAGGCCGCCGATTTTGAAATAACAAATGAAGAGGAAAAGGCTGAGGTTATTATTGTAAATACCTGCGGATTTATTGAGTCTGCAAAAACCGAAGCAATTGAAAATATTATTGAGGTTGCCGCCTATAAGGAAAGCGGTGCCTTAAAGGCTCTTATTGTTACCGGTTGCCTTGCCGAGCGCTACAAGGAGCAGATTCTCAGCGAAATTCCTGAGGTGGATGCAGTTGTTACCATAGGTGCCAATAAAAATATTGTAGATATTGTAAATGAAACCTTAAACGGCAAAAAGGAGCTTTATCCTGCCGATAAATTATGTCTGCCATTAACAGGTGAGCGTGTTTTAACCACTCCCTTTTATACCGCCTATTTAAAGGTTGCAGAGGGCTGTAACAATCGTTGCTCATACTGTGCAATTCCCGATATAAGGGGTAATTTCCGCAGTCTGCCCATTGAGGATTGCGTTAATGAGGCAAAAAAGCTTGCCGAAGGCGGCGTTAAAGAGCTTATTGTAGTGGCTCAGGACACCACAAATTACGGTGTTGATATTTATGGAAAGCCCGCCCTTACCGAGCTTTTAAAGGAGCTTGTTAAAATTGAGGGTCTGCACTGGATTCGCACCCTTTATACATATCCCGATAAAATTACCGATGAGCTGTTAGAGCT
Organism: Clostridia bacterium; assembly: GCA_017623575.1. Classification (GTDB taxonomy): domain Bacteria; phylum Bacillota; class Clostridia; order Oscillospirales; family Acutalibacteraceae; genus UMGS1279. Next base: position 16,798 of record JAGAOS010000061.1, on the reverse strand, counting down.
TATTGCAAGCGAACCCAAGCTTGTGCCGTATTTGGATATTCCAATTCAGCACGCAAGTGATAAAATCTTAAAAAGAATGAATCGCCGCGGAACTTCTGCTGAAATAGAGGCGCTGATTAATAAAATAAGAGAAAAAATCCCCCAAATCACCCTTCGCACCTCTCTTATCACCGGATTTCCGGGTGAGAGTGAGGAGGATTTTACCCTTCTTGCCGAGTTTGTAAACAGGGTGCGCTTTGATAGGCTTGGTTGCTTTGCCTATTCGGCAGAGGAGGATACCCCCGCCGCCGAATTTCCCGACCAAGTTGACCCTCAGCTAAGGCAGGACAGAAGCGAAAATATTATGAACGACCAGATGCTTATTGCCGAGGAGAAGAATCAACAAAAAATCGGCAGTAGGGTAGAGGTTCTGGTTGAGGGCTATGACTCATATATTAAATGCTTTTACGGCAGAAGCGCCGCCGATGCTCCCGATATTGACGGTAAGGTTTTCTTTATGTCCGATAGAAGCCTTGAAGTAGGCTCGTTTGTTAAGGTTTTAATTAATGATGTTATTGAATATGACCTTTTAGGTGAATTGGAGGTTGTGGAATAATGAATTTACCAAATAAACTAACTATTGCCCGTCTTATAATGACACCTGTTTTTCTTGCTACCTTTTTAATTGATTTTCCGCATCACTATCTTGTGGCTTTAATCATTTTTTGCGTTGCAAGCATTACCGATTATATTGACGGAAATATGGCAAGAAAATGCGGTCTTGTTACAGATTTCGGTAAATTTTTAGACCCCCTTGCCGATAAAATGCTCACAACATCTGCATTTTTGGGCTTTATTCATTTGGGTATTGGTTACGGCATAACCTGGATAACCTTTATAGTGCTTATCAGGGAATTTTTAATTACATCTCTTCGCCTTGTTTCGGCGGGCAAGGGCAATGTAATCGCCGCAAATATCTGGGGCAAGGCTAAAACAGTTAGCCAGATGCTTGCTATTATTGTTGCTATTGGCGGAAGGTATATTGAATCATTTTTTAATAATTCAACCGTATTTTGCGTAATAGATGTTATTACTAATATTATGCTTTGGATTTCTGCTGTTTTAACGGTAATTTCAGGCGTAATATATGTTGTTCAGAATAAGGATTTTATTGACCCTAAAAAATAAGTGTAGACAAATGCCTGTGTTTTGGGTATAATAATATAAATAGTTTAAATGCGCTTAGTGGGAGAAGTAGTTTATCAATTCACCGCCAGGGAGCAGACCTCATAGACTGAAAGGGTCTGTCGGATGATGATTAACGAAATGCACCCATCAGCACGGTGGAGGAACGGCTGCACGCTTAGTATTCTTCTGCGGATTGCCCCGTTAAAGGCTTTAAAAGACTTTTTAATGTTTTTGGAAAATTTATACCGTTGTAATTTTGCCAAATCCAAAAAATTAAAAGTAAAATCGGAGTGGAACCGAGGTAAGCTTTACCGCCTCCTGTAGCGCACACGCGTTATAGGAGGCTTTTGTTTTTTTAGTGGGAATGTCAGGCAAAATGCAAGCAGTAAACTCTTTTTGAGGTGTTATAATCATATTTAAGATATTTAAGCTTTTTAGTTTTTTAATTAAACTTCCTAAATTCGAGGTGATTTTTATGTTTAAACGAATAAAAGAAGATATTGCCGCCGTTATGGAGCGCGACCCCGCCGCCCGTAACCCCTTTGAAATATTCTTTTTATACCCCGGTGTAAAGGCAATTCGTATGCACCGCAGAGCCCATTGGTTCTATAAGCATAATATGAAGTTTATTGCCCGCGCAATCTCCCAAAGGGCGGTTAGAAAAACAGGTATTGAAATTCACCCCGGCGCTACCATAGGTCGCAGACTCGTTATTGACCACGGTGTTGGTGTTGTTATTGGTGAAACGGCAGAAATCGGTGATGATTGCCTTATCTACCAAGGTGTTACACTTGGCGGTACGGGTAAGGATGTTGGAAAGCGACATCCAACCATTGGTAATAATGTTATGATAAGCTCGGGCGCAAAGGTGCTTGGACCCTTTAAGGTGGGTGATAATGCCCGAATTGCATCGGGTGCAATAGTGCTGGAGGAGGTTCCGCCCGATTGCACCGCCGCAGGTGTTCCCGCCCGTATTGTTCGCCGTAACGGAGCAAAGGTACTGCCTCTTGATCAGGTGCATATTCCTGACCCCGTCGCAGAACAGCTTTGCCGACTTGATTGCAGAGTCCGTCAGCTTGAAAAGGCGCTTAATGAAGTGGCACCCGATAAGCTGAAAGAACTACCACCCTTAGATATTAAATGCCCAAGCTGTGATAAATAACTTGTAATATACAACTATCATTGCCTATGGCAAATCGTAAACTGTAAACTTAAATTGTTTTGGAGGAAAACAAAATGCAAATATATAATACTATGACAAGAAGTAAGCAGAAGCTTACCCCCGTAGATGGCAAGGAGTACAAAATCTATGCCTGCGGTCCTACAGTGTACAACTTTATTCACATTGGTAACGCAAGACCCCTTTGTGTTTTTGATGTTCTTCGCCGCTATTTGGAATACCGCGGTAACAAGGTAAACTTTGTTCAGAATTTTACCGATATTGATGATAAGCTTATAAAAAAGGCAAATGAGGAGGGTATTACCGTTCCCGAGGTGGCCAAGAGATATATTGAGGAATTTTGGATTGATGCCAAGGGTCTTAATGTTCGTGAGGCTACAACCCACCCCAAAGCAACCGAGAATATTGATGCCATTATTGAAATTATAACCGCACTTGTAGAAAAGGGATATGCATATCAGGCAGAGGGGGATGTTTACTTCCGTGCTACCAAATTTAATGAATACGGTAAGCTTTCACATCAGCCATTAGAGGAGCTTCTGGCAGGCGCCAGCGAGCGTGTAGATGCCGCTGATTTTAAGGAAAATCCTATGGACTTCTGTCTTTGGAAGGGTGCAAAGGAGGGTGAACCCTATTGGGAATCTCCCTTTGGTAAGGGTCGCCCCGGCTGGCATATAGAATGTTCGGCAATGGCAGGCAGATATTTGGGTAAAACCATTGATATTCACTGCGGCGGTCAGGATTTAATCTTCCCCCACCACGAAAATGAGATTGCTCAGTCGGAGTGCGCCAACGGTTGCACCTTTGCAAATTTCTGGATGCATAACGGCTATATTAATGTAGATAACCGCAAAATGTCCAAGTCACTGGGCAACTTCTTTACCGTTCGTGAGGTGGCAGAAAAATTTGGCTATGAGCCTATTCGCTACATTATGATTTCATCGCACTACCGCAGTCCCATTAACTACAGTGTGGATATTTTAAATCAGTCCAAAAACGCACTAGAACGGCTTTACACCTGCCTTGATAATATGAACTTTGCCTTAAAAAATGCCGCCGATGGTGGCGAGGCACCCGCGTTTTTAGAGACTCGCAAGGCAGAATTTATCACCGCTATGGATGACGATTTAAACACCGCAGATGCTTTGGCAGCAATATTTAATCTTGTTAAGGATATTAACATAATGCTTGCCGAAAATCCCGCAAAAAATACCATTCAGGCGGCTCTTGATTTATTTAATGAGCTTACTGAGGTGCTTGGTTTAGTTTATGTTCGCGAGGAAGAGTTGTTAGATGCTGATATTGAGGCATTGATTGAACAGCGTACTCAGGCCAGAAAAAATAAGGATTTTGCTACTGCCGACCGTATTCGCGATGAGCTTAAAGCAAAGGGCATTATTTTAGAGGATTCTGCCGCAGGTGTAAAATGGCGCAGAGCATAGTTAAAACCGAAAAATTGCTCGCGGGAGATTTTGGCGAAAATATTTCGTTACAGCCTCTTGGCGAAGGTGTGGAAATTTTTGTTTCCAAAAACCACACCTTCGGTACAGATGCCGTACTTCTCAGCCACTTTGCTAACCCTAAAAAAAGTGACAGAGCAGTGGATATGGGTACGGGGTGCGGAATAATCCCCTTGCTTTGGATGCGGGATAAAGCATTAAAATATGCGGCGGGACTTGAAATATCTTCTGAGGGTGTTGCCCTTGCAAATGCATCCCGCATAAAAAACAATTTTGAAGCTTCTCTCGATTTTTTTGAGGGGGATATAAAAGAACCCTTTGTTCACCTTAAAAAAGGGGATTATACCTTGGTTACCTGCAATCCGCCCTATAAGGCGGCGGGTGCGGGAATCATAAGCGAAAGTGATGCCGATAAAAAAGCAAGACACGAAACTGCCTGTGATTTAAGGGATGTTATTTCTGCCGCCGCAGGACTTTTAAAATTCGGCGGTAGGTTTGTGATTTGTCAACGCCCCGAAAGGCTTGGCGAAATAATTTCGTTAATGACCGAACACAAGCTGGAACCCAAAAGGCTTCGCCTTGTCTGCCGCAGTGAGGGTGACGAGCCTTGGCTTGTGCTTGTTGAGGGCAGACTTGGGGGCGGCAAGGGTATGCGAATACTCCCTAATTTAAATCTCTATAAAAACGGGGTATATACCGAAGAAATGCGTAACATTGAAGGTGTATATCTTAAAGGACCAAAATAAATAGAAATAGTGTTTTTTGCAATATAATTAATTCTTATATTCAATTGACTTTTTTCCGTAAAAATCTTAAAATAAATATGTAGAAAAATTTTAATGGAGGAAAATTTTATGAAACCTTTTATGGACAAAGATTTTATTCTTAATACCGAAACTGCTAAGGTGCTTTATCACGAAGCCGCCGCAAAAATGCCCATTATTGACTATCATTGCCATATTGAGGCTAAGGAAATAGCAGAGGATAGAAAGTTTGATAACATAGCTCAGGTATGGCTTGGCGGCGACCACTACAAGTGGCGCGCAATGCGTATCTGCGGCACCCCCGAAAGATGCATTACAGGTGATGCATCTGACTGGGAAAAGTGGCTTGCATTCTGCACTGCCGCCCCAAAAATGATTGGTAGCCCCCTTTACCATTGGGCTCATTTAGAGCTTCAGCGCTACTTTGGCATTACCGATACCTTAAGTGAGGATACTGCCGAAAAAATCTGGAATGAGTGCAATGAACAGCTTAAAACCCTTACCGTTCGCAAAATGATTGAAAAATCCAATGTAGAAATCATCTGTACCACCAATGACCCTGTAGAAACCCTGCCCTACCATAAGGAAATTGCGGCAGATTCAACCTTTAAAACCAAGGTGTACCCTGCATTCCGTCCTGATAAGGCTGTTAATATTGATAAACCCATTTTTGCCGATTACATAAACTCTCTTGCAGAGGTTTGGGGCAAAAAAATTGAATCCTTTGCCGATGTTAAGGCCGCAATCGTAAGCAGAATTGAATACTTTGCTGAAAACGGTTGTCGCGCCGCCGACCACGGCTTGGATTATGTTCCCTTTAAGGTTTTGGATGATGCCGCACTTGATATAGCCTTTAAAAAGGCTATGAAGGGCGAAGCTCTTACCGCCGATGAAATCGACGGCTACAAAACCGCACTTATTGCCTGCTGTGCCGCCGAATATGCAAAGCGTGAGTGGGTTATGGAGCTGCATTACGGCGTTATCCGTAACACCAATTCGGCTATGTTCAAGCGTCTTGGTCCCGATACCGGCTATGATGCAGTAGACCAGCATCTGGATGCCGCAAATCTTGCCTATCTTTTAGATTTACTCATCTCATCCGATACCCTTCCCAGAACGGTAATATTCCCCATTGACCCCTCTCACAACACTTCTGTTGAAACCATCTGCGGTGCATTTCAGGCAGAGGGCATTAAGGGTAGAGTTCAGCAGGGTGCCGCTTGGTGGTTTAATGATACCAAGGCAGGTATGGAGGCTCAGCTTAAAGCATTCTCTGACCTTTCTGTGCTTGGTTGCTTTATTGGTATGCTTACCGATAGCCGTAGCTTCCTTTCTTATACCCGTCACGAATATTTCCGCAGAATTCTCTGCAACTATATAGGTGACCTTGTAGAAAACGGTGAATATCCTGCAGATATGCCCCGCCTTAAGGCGATTGTTGAGGATATATGCTGCAACAACGCGCGCACCTACTTTGGTTGGGATAAAAACTAAAAAATCTGAAACAATAAATTAAGGGTGGTGACAGAATTATGACTTCCGAAAAGGTGCTTGTAGGTATGAGCGGGGGAGTGGATAGCTCTGCCGCCGCCTTGTTGCTTTTAAATGCAGGATATAACACCGCAGGCGTCACACTTCGCCTTTGGGAGGGTGAAAAATGCGGTTCATCGAGGGATGCAGACGATGCCGCCGCAGTATGTGAGAAGCTTGGTATAAGTCACTTTGTATTAGATTTTAAAAATCAGTTTGAAAGGGCAGTAATTGATAAATTTATTGCTGAATATAGGGCGGGCAACACCCCTAACCCTTGTATTGAATGTAATAAGCATATAAAATTTGGCGAAATGCTGAACGCGGCAATTAATATGGGCTACCAAAAAATTGCAACGGGGCACTATGCCGCAATTAAAAAGCAGGGCGACCGCTTTGTTGTTGTAAAACCAAAGGATAAGGCTAAGGACCAATCCTATGTGCTTTACGGTTTAACTCAGCATCAGCTTGCCCACACCATTATGCCATTAGGTGAGTTTACTAAGGCTGAAGTCAGGGAAATGGCGGAGCAAAACGGTCTTATAACCGCCCATAAGTCAGATAGTCAGGATATATGCTTTGTGCCCGACGGCGATTATACAGAATTTATATCAAATTGGCTTAATATTACCTTTCCCGATGGTGATTATGTAGATGTAAACGGTAAGGTAATAGGCAGGCACAAGGGTATGATTCGTTATACCATTGGCCAGCGTAAGGGGCTGGGAATGGGCTTTGGCAGACCCATTTTTGTGCTGGATAAAATTCCCGCCGAAAACAAGGTGATTTTAGGCGACGAGGATGCGCTTTTTAAAAAGAGAGTTCTTGTTAAAAATGTTAATTTTATGGGTATAAATGGTCTTACAGCACCTATTAACTGCAAGGGCAAGCTCCGTTACCGACATACCGAACAGCCATGCCGAATTATTCCCTTGGATGAAACAACTCTGCTTGCCGAGTTTAACGAACCACAAAGAGCCCCAACCCACGGTCAAGCCGCCGTTTTTTATGATGGCGATACCGTAATCTGCGGTGGAGAGATAGAAAAAGAATAAGGCTAAAACCCGATGCCTGATAAATTATTGTTTGAACGTACAAATTTGCGGTTTAGGAGGCCGTCCCCGGACGGGGAAGGGGGACCGCCGAACGGCGGTGGAAGGGGAGATTTTTCACAGCAGAAAGCCCTTAATAAAGCGGTTAGTGACGGTTTTTCTCCCCTTCCGTCTTTTGCACGGCTATTCGCCGCACAAAATCCACCTTCCCCGTCCGGGGACGGCTAAAAGAAAGCCGCTACTCACCACTAAACTATAATTTATCTGTCTAATATATTTATAAACATAAAAATCTGCAACGAAAGGACTTTTCTATCCTTTTATTGCAGATTTTAAATTTTACCCTTATATAAATGTATTTAATAAACTTTGTTTTTTACTAACACTTTTTCTGTTAATTTTGCAACATTTTTTAAACAGAAAATTTTGCTGTTTTTCCGTTTACAAGGGGGATAGTTGCCGTAATCGAAACATCTTTGGGCAGATGTGGATTAAAGGTGTAAGCTTCCCAACCGGGGGCGGTAGGCTTTAAACCTAAAATATCCTCAATAATTACCGAAATTGGGGCGCTTGCCCACGGGTGACAAAGACTTGTGTTAAACTTTTGATCCTTGCCCCAAGCCTCAAAGCAGGTAGTACCGCCCTCTTTTACCATATTGAACCAAGAGGTGGAGTTTTCTGCTACAAGGGTATTCCAAACGGCATCATATCGCTCTGTTCTGGCTAATGCCTTAAGGTAAAAATATGCCATATAAACGCCGCATACAAGACCCTTTTCAGCAATAAAATCAGCAATGGTATGGGTGGTTCCGTCGGGTTCCAGACCGTAGTAAAGAGGTATTACATTAGCATGAAGAGAGGAATGGCGGCTACCCTCGCTATCTACATAAAGTCCAAGCTCGGCATTATAAAAAATACTGTTGAATGTTGCCTTTAGGGCGTTGCTTTGGTTTTTGTATGGAACACCTAAAATATCCTTAATTTGTTCCACCTGAGAAACCGCGCCAACATAAAAAGCATTTATAACATTGTGAATTCCTTTGCCAATGGGGATGGTAAGGGGAAAATCATAATTATCACGGAGATTATCGGGCCAATCCACTAAATTCCAGCTATCAACCAGCTCCAGCATACCGTCACCACGGTCGAATTTTTTAAAATGCGCAAGCATCTTTTCGCATACAGGAAGCATTTCTTTTAAAAATTCCTTGTCACCCGTATGCATATAATGGCGGAGAAGCAAAATGGGGAACTGCAGTGAATAATCGGCAATCTCCTGCATATATGAGCCGGGGGTAACGGCTAAAATTCCGTCGGACACAGTCTGAGATTGAGCCTGATTTATAATAGCCTTCTTTGCAAGCCGTATATCACCTGTCAGATAAATGTGGGATGCGCCGGTAACGGTCATATCACCTGCATACTGTCCCTTTTCACGGGAGGGGCAATCTACAAAAATATCCTGACTACCGTACTTAACACCATTTTTGCATATATTAAAAACAGCCTCTAAAATTTTATTGCTGCTTTTAATGGTACAGGCGGTGTCATCAAAGGGGTAGTGCCGCACAATTGCGGTAATATCCTTTATAGAGATTTCGGGATTTTGGGGAAGTATCTCCACATAGCGGAATGCCTTGTAATCATAGCCTGAAAAGTCGGATTCTCCTTCCCCAAGAATCAGTTTATCCTCATAATGGCAGTTGCATCGCATATCATAGCGTACGGTGCCGTCGTCATTAAGCTCCTCACCATAGTGAATAATAACCTCATCACCACTGTTTCCAAGGGCGGTAAGGCGTAGCGTACCGGTTATTTCCTGACCAAAATCAAGAAAAATTCCGCCGCCGTTCAGGGTTTTTATATCTGCCGCTTTTTTTTCATAAACCTGCAGATTAACCGAAGGCTCAGCGGCAAATTTGTAATCAACAGCTTTTACGCAGCAAGGACGAAAAGCATTTGGAACAATTCGCGCATCAATGCACTCACTGTAGCCCGTTTCGTAGCCAATATTACATTCCCCCGAAAAGCTATTGATGGGGGAATATTGCCAGCTTTCGTCGGTGGAAAGCACAATCTCACCGTCGGCAATAAGGTCGGCAATCATACCCATTCGGTAGTCGCCGCTGTTCCATACGCGGTTAATGTTGCCCTGATAATAGTTATGTACCGATATTTTGTTTTCACCGATTTTTAGTAGTTTTGTTATATCAAATTCATTGTAGTAGTAGCAAAACGGATAGCCTGCAGTGGGACCCTGACCTACAAATTCGCCGTTTACATAAAGCTTGAAGTAATCGTCGGCGGTAATGCGTATAATCGCCTTTTTTGCGCCTTTAAAAATAAAATCCTTTTTAAAAAGTGTGTGGATGTTTTTAAGCGCATCGCTGTGTGAGTAGTTTTTATCGGGTTCAGCTTCACGGTGAAACACATTAATGGGAGAAAGCTTTAAAAATTCTTCTCTGCAAATCCATTTGCCTTTAAATGGAGTCATATTTTATCAGTCCTTAGTTTACAATATTACAAATGCCATAACAATAAGTCCAAGCACTATTCGGTAGTATCCAAAGAATGAGAAATCCTTTTTCTTAACATACGCCATAAGCGCGCGGATTGCCAGTACCGATACCACAAAGGAAACTATCATACCTACCAAAAGTATAAAAATTTCTTCCCCCGTAAAGGATGCTTCGCTTAAAAACTTAACTATTTTTAAAAGGCTTGCCCCCACCATTGTGGGAATAGCAAGGAAAAAGCTGAATTCTGCGGCGGCAGGGCGGGAGAGCCCAATAAGAATAGCGCCTAAAATGGTGGCGCCCGAACGGGATGTACCGGGGATTAATGCAAGCATTTGAAAACAGCCTATTAAAGCGGCGGTTTTAAAGGTAATTCCGCTTGTTTTGTTGATTTTTGGTGTTCGGGATTTATTAAAGCGTTCTACCAGAATAAAAAGAATACCATATAAAATAAGAGTTATGGAAACGGTGGTTTTGTTGTAAAGGTGGGTATCTAAAATATCGTCCAGCGGCAGACCGATTATTGCAGAGGGCAGAGATGCCACAAGCACTTTAAGCCATAAGTTGATAGATTTTAAATTTATGTATCTTTCAGCCCCCTCTAAGGATGGCTTGTTTTGAAAAGGCCATAGCTTTTTAAAAAACAACAGAATTACAGCTATGATTGCACCAAGCTGAATTACAACCTCATACATTTCAAAAAAGCCTGCCGAAACATTTTTAAAAGGAATTAAATCCTCTAATAAAATCAAATGCCCCGTACTGCTAATGGGTAGCCATTCGGTAATGCCTTCCACAATTCCGTAAATAATTGATTTAATAATATCCAAAAACATAAAAATACCTCCAATCAAAATTATTTTATCATATTTTATGCTAAAAGTATAGCATAAAATGCAAAATATGTACTTGTCAGGCAAAAAAATATATGATATACTTTTTTGAGTATTTTATAATTTTTGGAGAGTATTGTTATGAACTCAAAATCACAACTTAAAGGCAGTTTAATGCTTTTGCTTGCGGCTTTTATATGGGGCTCTACCTTTGTGGCTCAGGATAAGGCAGCCACCGAGCCATTCACCTTTATTGCCAGCCGAAATTTAATAGGCGCCCTTGTTTTGGTGCCTGTTATTGCCGTAATAGATGTTTTTTCTAAGAAAAAGGGAATTTTGCCCAAGGATTTTAAGGTGCTTTCATACTCTAAAAAAGAGGTTATAGGCGGTATATTCTGCGGTGTAATTCTTTTTATTGCCGCATCTCTTCAGCAGTATGGAATATTTCTTTACCCAAGTGACGGCGCCGCCGCAGGAAAATCAGGCTTCATAACAGCTCTTTACATAGTGTTGGTGCCCATTGCAGGACTTTTTTTAAAGAAAAAAGCGGGAATAAATATTTGGATAAGCGTTGCCATTGCAACGGTTGGTATGTATCTGCTATGTGTTAAAAGCGGTTTTTCTGTTCATTATGCCGACCTTATCTTGTTTCTTTGCGCCATAGGCTTTACCGCCCATATTCTGGTTATTGATAGGTTTTCACCTTTTGTAAACGGGGTAAAGCTTTCGGCACTTCAGTTTTTGGTAAGCAGTATTTTGGGTACAATATTTATGTTTATTTTTGAATCCCCAAGCATAGGCGGAATTATTAATGATATAGTACCTATTTTGTATGCGGGACTTCTTTCCAGTGGTGTTGCCTACACTCTGCAGATTGTGGCGCAAAAAAATACCAATCCAACCGTAGCATCGGTTATTATGAGTCTGGAATCGGTTTTTGCAGTGCTTTCGGGCGCCGTTTTTGGCGAAATTATGAGCGGCAGAGAAATTGTAGGCTGTGTTTTAATGTTTGCCGCCGTTATTCTGGCACAGATTAATTTTAAAGGGAAAACCGCCCGATAAACATTAATTTATCAATATATTTACATAAAATAATCTGCAATAAAAATGTGTAAATGCACTTTTATTGCAGATTTTAAATTTTTATTCAGTTGTTTTAGAATTGCTTTTTTGCGTATTAATTCAAAACATATTTTTACTATTTAATTTTAACCCTTCTTCTGTTTCGGCGGCGTTTTTTGCGGTTATGATTTATTATAATAATATAAAGAACAAGGGCTAGTATTATAAGCACTATTATAAGCACAGCAATTGCAAAAACAGAACTGCCAAAAAAGTCGGTAATGGTTTTAACAAAGGCAAGCATACCACTTTTTTCCACCGCGGTTATTGCAACAACGGGTACTGTACCAATGGTTTCGCCCGCGTATTTTATGGTGGCGGTACCAAGCTCCTGACCCAAGGTAATAGGTGCTTCGGCAGGATTTTTAAAGAATTCAACCTCTATCTTAAAGCTGGATGGTTCTGCTTCCTTTGGCACAACGGCATTAACCGGATTTTTAAGAACAACCGCAACGGCATCGGTGTCGGTAGAAAGCTCAACATTACATTCGTCAACAGGGGTGGCGGTGTCAAAAACCTCGCGGTATTCAAACTCATTAAAAACCCATTCATAAAGCTGCTTGGTTTCGGCAAATTCATACCTTACCTTTACACCTGCATCATTTTTAACAGGACATTTCATAACAACGCAAACATAGGTTATTCCGTCCTCCTCGGCATAGGTTACAAGGCAACGACCCGCAGGGTCGGTGTATCCCGTTTTGCCGCCGTCAACAGGTCGGTAATAGGTGTTGGGCAGGGATGTGTTTGGGTCTTGAATAAATACGGTGGTTGCAAGAATCCGCGTTTTAGGATTCATATTTGTTGCGGGTACTGTGTGGCGTACCGTTCCAAAAATCTTTTTAAAGGTTTCATTTTTTAAAGCATATTTTGTAAGGGTGTACATATCACGCGGGGTGGTATAGTGCTCCTCATCATGCAGACCGTGGGGGTTCATATAGTGGGTGTTTGTCATACCCAGTTCCTTTGCCTTTGCGTTCATTTTATCCACAAATCCGGGAATAGTGCCGCCAAAATGCTCGGCTAAAGTGTTTGCGGCATCATTTGCCGAATGAACAAGCAAAATATAAAGCAGCTCTAATGCCGGAAGCTGTTCGCCCCCAACAAGATTAAAAACCGATGAATCGGTGCCAAGCAAAAGGTTAAGGGTATCCTGATTGCAGGTTAAAATGGTATTTTCTAAATCGTCGCACTCATCCAGAACCACCACCGCAGTCATAATTTTTGTAAGGGAGGCGGGGTAGAGCTTTTCATCGGCATTTTTTTCATAAATAACGGCATCGGTATCCACATTTGCTATAAGACACCCCTCTGCAGTTAGGGTGAAGGTAGATGGCTTGTATGCCAAAGCAGGTGTTGTAAAAACAAGGCAAACCAAAAAAATTGAAATAATTAAAGAAATTGATTTTTTTACCATAGATTTTTTCCTCAAGATGTAGTATAATTGATTTATATTATGATTATACATTATTTTTGTCGATTTTTAAAGGGTAAAAATCATTAATTTTTAATTAATTTTAGATGGGAGGCAAAAAATGGTATATATTACGGGTGATATGCACGGTGATGAATCCCGTTTGTATGATAAAGAATGGCGCAAGCTAAAAAAGGACGATGTGCTTATTGTATGCGGCGATTTCGGCTTTGTGTGGGATGACAGTCCAAGAGAGCGCAGCACCCTTAAATATTTAGGCAGCCGAAAATTTACCGTTTGTTTTTTAGATGGCGCCCATGAGAATTTTGAGCTTATTAAAAAATATCGTCAAACGGTTTGGAAGGGTGGCAAGGTTCACAGAATATCGGGCAATCTTTTTCACCTTATGCGTGGCGAGATTTTTGAAATTGAAGGCAATAAAATTTTTGTTTTCGGTGGTGGCGAAAGTCTGGATAAGGATATTCGTATGGAGCAGCAGCATTGGTGGCGAGCTGAGCTGCCTTCCCCCGCTGAAATGGCGCACGCGGCGTCTAATTTGGATGAATGTGCAGGTCAAATAGATTATATTCTGTCTCACGAGCCGCCGTCACTTGTAAAAAGCGCAATGCTTCTTCGCACAGGTGATGCCGACCATGTAAACAAGCTAAACGGATTTTTAGAGGAAATAGGTCGCTTTTGCACCTATAAGCAGTGGTACTTTGGTTCTCTTCATGAGGATAGGCGAATTACCCCTCGCCATACTTGTATCTTCAACAAGATTTTGCCCATTGATACATATATCTATGAAAGCAATAAGGCGGAGCAGTTATCGTTTTTTGATGATGAGCCCGTTGCAGAAACTAAAAAAAATAAACGAAAAAAGGTGAAGAAATGAATCATATAGAAAAAGCAAGAGAATTATTTTTAAAGGGTTATAATTGCGCCCAAGCCGTTTTTGTTGCATTTTCGGATGTAACGGGAATAAGCGAGGAGCAGGCATTTTTAATTTCCACCTCATTTGGTGGGGGAATGGGTCATACAGGGGAGGCTTGCGGAGCCGCAACCGGTATGTATATGGCGGTTGGCGCTGTTCTGGGTTATAAAGATTTTACTGATGCAGATGCCAAAAAACAGCACTACAAATTAATAGAGGATTTGTCTGAGCAGTTTAAGGCTGAATTTTCAGAAATTCGTTGCCCTGAGCTGTTGGCAAAGCTTGATAAGGGTGAATATGAAGTTCCAGCCGACGAAGCCTATAAAAATCGTCCTTGCCTTATATTTGTAGAAAAAGCCGCAGAGCTTACAGAAAATTTACTAAAAAAGAGGTAACAAAAATGGAAATTAAAGGTCTTAAAATTAATTTTTTAGGTGATAGCATTACCCAGGGTGTAGGTGTTGCAGATAAGGAAAACGACTGCTTTGTTTCTATAATCCGCAATAAATACGGTGCCGTTTGCCGTAACTACGGTATTGGCGGAACCCGTATTGCACGAAAGACAATACCCTCAGAGGCGCCCATACATGATAAGGATTACTGTGGCCGCTTTGCTGAGATGGATGACGATGCCGATATGATTTTTGTTTTTGGCGGCACCAACGATTTTGGTCACGGTGATGCCCCTATCGGAAGATTTACTGACAGAACTCCCTACACCTTCTACGGTGCGCTTCACACCCTTTTTACAGGGCTTATAAATAAATATCCCAAGTCAAAAATCTGCGTTATTACCCCTCTTCACAGATTGGGTGAAGAAAAGCCCCAGTATAAGCTTATTGATTTTGTAAGGGTTGTTCGTGAGGTTGCAGAGTTCTATTCGTTGCCCGTTTTGGATTTGTATGCAAATCTTGGGGTTAATCCTCAGGTACCCATTATGAAGGAAACCTATATGCCTGACGGACTTCATCCAAATGCCGCCGGATATAACCTGATTGCAGAGAAGGTTGCCGCATTTATAAGGGCAATGTAGTCTATATACACAAATATTTGGTATATATAAATTTAAAATTTTTAAAATTTGCTATTGCAATTTGATTTTATTTGTGGTATCATTGTACCGTTAACCGAATTTGAAAGGGGTGACAGTATGAAACAGGGAATACATCCTAAGTATGAAACCACCATCGTTAAGTGTGCTTGTGGTGCTGAATTTGAAACTCGCTCAACCAAGGAAAACATCCGTCTTGATATTTGTTCCAAATGTCATCCGTTCTTTACTGGAAAGCAGAAGCTGGTTGATACCGGTGGACGCGTTGATCGTTTCAAGAAGCGTTTCAATATGGAGAGCAAGTAATTCAATTACTAAAAAACAAAAGATTGTCCCGTTTAATGCGAGGCAATCTTTTATTTTTTATATTTGGCTTGAAAAAGAAAGACATAAATGTTACAATACTGTTGATGAAACCTGAAGGGGGATAAAAATGCAAATAGCACCTGCAGTTTTAAATACAAAAAGAGAACGCAATTACGGCATAGACCTACTCAGAATTGTTTCTATGCTTATGATAATTATTTTACATATGTGTGGACACGGCGGAATTTTAAAAAATACAGTGCCGCTTTCCTACCGATATGAGGTTGCCTGGTTTTTAGAAACGGCATCCTACTGCGCGGTAAATTGTTATGCTTTGATTTCAGGCTATGTGGGAATTAAATCCAAATTTAAATATTCCGGTATAGCCGCATTGTGGCTGCAGGTTGCTTTTTATACCGTTTCAATTGCTGTTATTATGGCAATTGTTTCACCAAATATGGGTAAGGCAGAGGTGTTTAATGCCTTTTTCCCCGTTTCTAATAAAACATATTGGTATTTTACAGCGTATTTTTGCATTTCGTTTTTTACTCCTGTGGTAAACAAAGCTTTTGAAAGCCTAACCAACGGTCAGTTAAAGGCAATTGGCGTTGCAATAATCTTGCTCTTTAGCGTTTTGCCGCTTTTAGCAGAAAAAGATGTTTTTTTCACCAACAGAGGTTATTCTCCAATCTGGTTGATTTTGCTTTATGTACTGGGCGGAATAATAGCAAGATGCGATTTGTTCAGCAAAACAAAGCCTGTGGTATTTATACTTTTGTATTTTCTTATGGTTGTAATAACCTGGGGTGAGCGGCTTATATGCGATTATCTTAATTCAGGTCGCACAGGGGACGATTTGCTTAAAATAAGGCTTACATTATATACCTCACCTACAGTATTATTCTCTGCAATCTTTTTAATAATGGGATTTTCAAAAATAAAAACAGAAAAAATAGCTTCAAAGCTGATTGGTATTTTTGCTCCCGTTTCATTTAGCGTTTATCTGATACATGAAAATCCCTATGTCAGAGAAGCAGTAATTAAAAAGTTATTTGTTGATTTTCCAAAATTCGGTGCAGTAAAAATCTTTTTTGCCCTTCTTATATCGGCTGTTGCAATTTATCTTGTTTGCGCGGCTATAGATATGCTCCGCGAGCAGATATTTAAGCTTTTAAGAGTCAAAAAAATTCTTCAAAAAATAGAATTAAAGCTGTTTAAAAATATATGGTAAAAACAAGGGCAGGTGTTAAGCAGAGGAGGAAAATGAACCCGTCAAAATCGGGTTCGTTTATTCCTCCTCTGCTTAAGCATCTGCCTTTATTATTAATCTTGTTATGATACAATAGATAGGTAACAGTAAAAATAGAAAAAACAACTCAAATGTGTTAAGATGTAAAGTGACCAAACAAAACATCAGCACAAAGGAGTTGTTTTTCCAATGAAAAGTATAACACCAAAAGCCCACTTTC
>JAGAOS010000060.1 GCA_017623575.1 Clostridia bacterium | reverse complement strand
TTGTTTAAATACTCGTAAATCCGTTAGGATTTACTGCGTTTTAGCCTAGTATAACAAAAAATAATGTTATTAACAAAACTCTTTGACCTTAAATGTGCAATTTTTAAAGCAGATTTTGGTGAAGAGAATTTCATAAGGCTGTTGCCTATGAGGTTCGATGAACCAAAGTATGCCTAAAAATAGCCATTTAAGGCTGATTCGAGTTTGAACGCTCCGGCTAGCCTTCCCATTTAATAACACCTTTTTTCTTCATACGGCGGGCGATGTAGACGGCGGGGGTATCCAAAAGGCTGGTAAATACGAAAACAAGATAGCTGGAAAGCGTTATTGTAACAAGAGTTTTGGCATCATACCATCCTGCAAATGCCACAAGAGTGAAAATTAAGGTGTTTAAAATTTGCGAAATAAGGGTTGCGCAGTTGTTTCTAAGCCACAAAAAACGGGTTTTATCGCCTGTTTTTTCGGCAGTAAAGCGCCAAAGACGGTGATAAAGCCAAACATCAAACCGTTGGGAGATAACATATGCCAAAAAGCTTGCGGCAAGAAGTCGGGGAGTGGTGGAGAAAATGGCATTTATATGCTCGCTTGCCCAGTCGGAGGAGGCGGGTGAGTAAAGCAACCAATATTGGGTGAAAACAAGCATTATAACCGATGTAAAAACGCCTATCCACACCGCGCGGGAGGCACATTTTTTGCCCTCATTTTCACTTAAAATATCGGTAATAAGGTAGGTGGAGGCAAACAGCACATTTCCCAAGGTCTGCTCTATACCAAAGGCATCAACAAGCATAAGAACTTCAATATTTGCTAAAACAGTGGCAATAACCGTCATTGCGTAAAGACCCGATTTGCCGAAAATACGATAGGCAACCAAAACGGTTCCGTAAATTAAAGCCACAGAACCTAAAAGTAAAAATTCATTAATCATTATACATTGCACCTTTCATATAATGCCTGTACAGGCATAGTTTAAAGAGCAACTCATCCCAGGGCTAAAACCAATTTACACTTTATATTGCAACAAAAAATGCGCCCTTACAGGCGCATAAAAATATATAAAAGCACATAATATTTTTGTTGCCCGTAGTTTTGTTTTAAGACAGGATGGTCACGAACTGTCTAATTAAATTTTAATTGTGTTTTGCTCGTTTGTCAAGGTAATATTGTAAATTAACTAAATATTTTAATAAATATTCCGAAATATTGATTTTTACAGTTGACAAAACAGCTTTGTTATGTTAAAATATTTTAGCGCGTTGAAAACGGAGAGATGTCCGAGCGGTTTAAGGAGCTGGTCTTGAAAACCAGTGACTCGAAAGAGCCAAGGGTTCGAATCCCTTTCTCTCCGCCATTTTTCCGCCGCAAGCATTATGCTGTAAACTGAATATTTTTTATATTAAGTTACAATTTGGAGTAGTACCGGGGTTGGTGACGGGCAACAAATTCGAGCGCGTCCGGTGGACGATAAAGCGAAAATTTGTTGGCGCAGCGGTCGAAATTATTCAGCGCTCCAAGCTGAAAATAATTTCGGGCACCGCAAGAGGGCACGCACGCCGAGGAGCCTCCGCAAACATTATTTTATAAACTAAATATTTTTTATATTAAGTTACAATTTGGAGTAGTACTCAAGTTGGTGACGAGGCGCCCCTGCTAAGGGCGTAGGTCGGGCAACCGGCGCGAGAGTTCGAGTCTCTCCTACTCCGCCAGGATAAAAGCATCCCATTGTTTGGGGTGCTTTTATTGTTTTTAAAAAACTTTCTCTCGAACTCGAGCGCCGACGGCGCGGGCAATAAATTTGAGCGCTGCCGGTGGCAGAAAAAGCGAAAATTTATTGGTGCAGCGGTCAAAGTTCATAGGCGCTCCAAGCCGTTATGAACTTTGGGCACCGCAAACTGGGTGAGTCTCTCCTACTCCGCCAAAGAATAACCGTCATTCTGATACATCGGATTGACGGTTATTTTATGCCCAAAATCGGTATTTTAAAAACTTTTTGGGAGAGAAATCTCTAAATTGACAATTAAATTCCATTTCAAAATGTTAAATCACAGATAATCGTTAAATTACAACCATAATCGTTGATTTATAACAGTGATCGTTAAATTACAGGCGGTAATCGTTGAAAAATAACTTTGAGTATGTTATTATATTTACAACGAAAATTGCATAGGAGAGATTGATTATGAAAACACGGCGTTTTATTACTATGATTCTGTGCTTGTTTGCTGTTCTCTTTCTGCTGACTTCTTGTTCTGGCTATAATACCCAAATGCGAAATCACTTAAGCGACGAGGCAAACTATCATTCTTTCTGCGGTATAATCTGCGATATTTATTATTTTGACGCAGAGAATAAAAAAGTAAGCCTTCTGGCATCAGATGTAATCCCTGATTGCGATGTTGTCGTTGAACTGACATTTGATGAACGTGACACAATAAAAAAATTCTTAGGTAGTGAGCCAAACTCGGAATGGTCTTTGACTGAGTATAGGTTTGCGTTTGACATTACAAAAGAGAATAGTCAAATTCTTGTGGAAAATGGATTCTATGACATCGTTTCTATAAATACCCCTATCGAAATAACCGCATCAAGCTTTATCTATATGGATTCTAATTTCTTCTTTATTGCTGCGGTCACTTATAATGAAACAACGTTTTTGACTTTTGAAGATGGAATCCAAAATATTCGGGAATTTATTAATGAACATAAGAGTTTGCTGTGAGAAAGAGGTAACAATATTTTTGCACCCCCTTTTCTCAAAATGCACCCCCTAAAATGACTTTGCACCCCCTAACCTCAAAAGGGGGGTGCATTTGTATTAAAATTAGGGTCAGCCTTCAGGATAAAAGCATCCCATTATTCGGGGTGCTTTTATTGTTTTTAAAAAACTTTCACTCGAACTCGAGCGCCGACGGCGCGGGCAATAAATTTGAGCGCTGCCGGTGGCAGAAAAAGCGAAAATTTATTGGTGCAGCGGTCGAAGTTCATAGGCGCTCCAAGCCGTTATGAACTTTGGGCACCGCAAACTGGGTGAGGCTGGCCTACTCCGTCATTCAGTCTCTCCGAGACTAAAAAAGTTGCAGTTTTTCTGTAGCTTCTTTTTTATGCTTCTTTAAAATATAAGTTGAATAAAAATATTATTTATGCTATACTATAAGTACAAAAGAATGATAGGAGGAAATCTTATGTCGAACGAAGTATATTCTATTGATGAAATTAAAAACATAATTGCACCTATAGCTAAACAACATCGTGTTCAAAGAGTTTTCCTCTTTGGATCATACGCAAGAGGCGATGCCACCTCTACAAGCGATATTGATTTGTGTATTGACTCTTCTAATTTGAAATCCTTACTTGCCTTAGGTGGATTTTACGCCGATTTGGAAGATGCATTAAACAAAAGCATTGATATTGTAACCGAAAGTTCACTTAAATATAATACCGATGTTTATTTCCTTAATAATCTTAGAAAGGATAGGTTGCTGATTTATGACTATGCAAACTAAAGATTTACAACTGCTGCAACATATTCTACAGTATTGTATTAAAATGATTTAGAAAACTTTCATTTTTATACAAAAGCTCCCCAGCCGCAAAATACGGTTGGGGAGCTTTATTAAAATCAATTTATAATAAACCGCTTTGTGTTTATTTAATTACATTAACAGTGGTATCCTTTTGAATAACATCGTGAGCGCCGCCCTCAACAATACTTGTTGCCGAAACAAGGGTGATTTTTGCCTTTTGCTGAAGCTCCTCAATAGAAAGTGCGCCGCAGTTACACATGGTGGAACGAACCTTGCTGAGTGTTATTGCTACATTATCCTTAAGCTTGCCGGCGTAGGGAACATAGGAGTCAACACCCTCTTCAAAGGAAAGCTTTTTGTCACCGCCAAGGTCATATCTCTGCCAGTTTCTTGCGCGGTTGGAGCCTTCACCCCAATACTCTTTATAATAGGTACCGCCAATGCTAACTTTGTTTGTGGGGCTTTCATCAAAGCGGGCGAAGTAACGACCAAGCATTACAAAATCTGCGCCCATTGCAAGCGCAAGGGTTAAGTGATGGTCATAAACAATACCACCGTCAGAGCCAACAGGAACATAAATGCCTGTTTCTTTATAATATTCATCTCTTGCCTTGCAAACCTCAATTAAAGCGGTTGCCTGACCGCGACCAATACCCTTTGTTTCGCGGGTGATACAAATAGAGCCGCCGCCAATACCAACCTTAATAAAGTCTGCGCCGCAATCTGCCAAAAAGCGGAAGCCTTCGGCATCTACTACATTACCTGCGCCGATTTTAACGCTGTCGCCGTAATGCTCACGAACCCAAGCGATTGTAAGCTTCTGCCATTCGCTAAAGCCCTCAGAGGAGTCAATACAAAGCACATCGGCGCCTGCCTCTAAAAGGGCGGGAATACGCTCGGCATAGTCGCGGGTGTTAATACCTGCGCCTACTACATATCGTTTGTTAGCATCCAAAAGCTCTAATTGATTATCCTTATGAGATTCATAGTCCTTGCGGAATACAAAGTGCATAAGTCTGCCGTTTTTATCAATAATGGGGAGAGAATTAAGCTTGTGGTCCCAAATAATATCATTCGCTTCCTTTAAGGTTGTGCCGTCGGGCGCTGTGATAAGCTTTTCAAGGGGAGTCATAAAGTCTGCAACCTTGGTGTCGGGTGACATACGGCTTACTCTGTAATCGCGACCTGTAACAATACCTAAAAGCTTGCCGTTTGCAGAGCCGTCATCAGTAATGGCAACGGTGGAATAACCATTTTGCTCTTTAAGCTTTAAAACATCGGCAAGGGTGTCCTCAGGGCGAAGATTGGAGCCGCTTACAACAAAGCCTGCCTTGAAGTTTTTAACCCTTTTTACCATAGCGGCCTCATCCTCAATGGACTGAGAACCATATATAAAGGAAACACCGCCCTCTTTTGCCAGTGCAACGGCAAGGCGATCGCCCGAAACCGACTGCATTATTGCAGAGGTCATAGGGATATTCATACTTAAAGGACATTCCTCTTTGCCTTTTTTGTAGCGTACTAAAGGTGTTTTAAGGCTTACATTTGCAGGTACACATTCAGATGATGAGTAACCGGGTACCAAAAGATACTCATTAAAGGTACGGGAAGGTTCAGAATAATAAAATGCCATAATTTCTCTCTCCTTTTTATTTTGTAAAACATCCTATTATATATTTAATTAATTATAAACTTTTATTTTTGAGTTGTCAACCAAAAATCGCCCGAATTTTTTATGTTAAAAAAACTTAAATATAGGCAGATTGACGACCTATCAAGTAAAAATTTTGGATGTGTCATCAAATATTTAAATTCTTGCTATATTAAAAAATATAATAATTCGAATAAAAAGCTCTAACAACTTCGACTATTAGTAGAATGGTTCGATTTATGGATTATTCCTAAATAAGAAGCAAAAACTTATACTAGGTATACAACTATACTACTATTTGCGAGGTGGTGCAAAAATGGATAAAATTGAATTTGGTTCCCGCTTGCGTGAAGCAAGAAATATGGCAAAATTTACACAAGAACAACTTGCTGAAAAGGTTAATATTGGCACAACATATGTATCTGATATTGAGCGAGGTGCAAAGTTCCCCAGTTTAAGTTTATTTATTAAACTTGTGGATGCTTTGGGCGTATCTTCAGATTTTATTCTTCGGGGTGAAATTGAAGCAGGTAAAAATTGTGTGTATGATGATATTACAAAAAAGCTTGATGCTCTTACACCTAAGCAGAGGTTAGGTGTTGTCAATTTGATTGATGCATACATTAAAACTTTAAACTAAAGCTTAATACCCTCGAGCCGATCTGTTTTAACAGGTCGGCTTTTTGCTAGTCATAGCATTAAAACCTAGTTAAAGTAGCTATGTCGAAATATGTCGATAAGTTTTGCAAATCACATCCCATAATGCGACAAATTTCTTACATTAAAAGGTGTAACATATACAAGTAGCAGAACATTACTACAAACAGAACGATGCAAAAGGAGTGATTTTATGACATAAATCAGCATAATAATAAGCAAGCTTGTTGTAAATAACTATTTTTATATATTAAAAAGTAGTTATAGCAAAAACAAAGAAAAGGAGAAAAAAACAAATGAACACGCAAGTAATTAATGATTTTAAAACTAATGAAATGTTGAACAAAATGATTATGGCAATTGAAAGTTTTGATGAAGATTTTGTTCATATCAAAAAGGATTATGAACAGGCTATTTTACTTCTTAGAAACGAACTTGGTGATGAGAAAACCGACAAACTAATTGATACTATTAATCGTCGAAATGAAGCAGATATGTTGTTTTGTTATAACCTTGGGTATCAAGCAAACTTAAATAATTTTCATAATCCAATTTCACGCACTTTTATGGATGTGGATTTTGAAGATTATCTGCGAATATCCGTATTGCAAAAAATGCCACAAAGATGTGAGGCAGAAAAAGAGATTAATAACTTTTTTACCTCTCTTAGTAATAAACAAAAAAATAATTTCAACGCTGTATCTTGTTACTTAGGAAGTCTAAATGTTTCTCTAACAAAGCTAGCACATTATATAGGTTTTATGTTTGCTAACGAGATGTTATATTTTACCGAACCGGGATATACTCATAATTTAAAATTATCTATCCGTTACCGTAACTTTATGATTGATTGGTTTGGAGAAAAATTTAAGCTATGGTGTAACTTCAAGGACCATCCTGTGGCGGTTTTATAAAAATATTATGATTTAAATATTATTAAAGCGTAAACTACAAAAATTAATAAAATAAATTTGTGAATTTGTTCATATATTACCATTTCCGTATACTTGACGAATTTGCCCTTTTTTGTTATAATTAATATGTATGATTATTTTTTAACTAAAGAGGAGTAATGTAAAATGGGTATGACCATTGCTGAAAAAATTCTTGCCGCACATATTGTAGACGGCGAAATGAAGCAGGGTACAGATATTGGACTTAAAATTGACCAGACCTTAACTCAGGATGCCACAGGTACTATGGCTTATTTGGAGTTTGAGGCTATGGGAGTTGACCGTGTTAAAACCGAGCGTTCGGTAGCATATATTGACCACAACACACTTCAAACAGGCTTTGAAAACGCCGATGACCACCGCTTTATTCAGTCTATTTGCAAAAAGCACGGTATTTATTATTCACACCCCGGTAACGGCATCTGCCACCAGATTCACTTAGAAAGATTTTCTAAGCCGGGCAAAACCCTTATTGGCTCTGACTCCCACACCCCCACCTGCGGCGGTATGGGTATGCTGGCTATGGGCGCGGGCGGTATGGATGTTGCAGTTGCTATGGGCGGCGGCGCATACTACATTCCTATGCCTAAAATGCTAAGAGTAAATTTAGTTGGCAAGCTTCGTCCCTTTGTTTCTGCAAAGGATGTTATTTTAGAGGTTCTTCGTCAGCTTTCTGTTAAGGGTGGCGTTGGCTACATAGTAGAGTACGCAGGTGAGGGTGTTAAAACACTTTCCGTTCCCGAGCGTGCTACAATTACAAATATGGGTGCCGAGCTTGGCGCGTCCACATCCATATTCCCTGCTGATGAAATTACCCGTCAGTTCCTTATTGCACAGGGCAGAGAGGAAGATTTTACTCCTCTTGCAAGCGACCCCGATGCAGTTTATGATAAAGAAATAACCGTTGATTTATCTTCATTAGAGCCCCTTGCTGCTATGCCCCATTCCCCCGATAATGTTAAAAAGGTTTCCGAAATCGGACCTATGAAGGTTGATCAGGTGCTTATTGGAAGCTGTACAAACTCCTCACTTTTAGATATGTTAAAGGTTGCCGAGATTTTAGACGGCAAAACCGTTCACCCCGATGTAAGCGTTGGTATTGCCCCCGGCTCTAAGCAGGTTTTATATATGCTTAGTCAGTGCGGCGCACTTGCCAAGCTTATTGCCGCAGGCGCAAGAATTTTAGAATGTGCTTGCGGACCCTGTATTGGTATGGGTCAGGCTCCCAATTCGGCAGGTATATCCCTCAGAACTTTTAACCGCAACTTTGAGGGTCGCTCGGGTACTGCCGATGCAGGTGTATTCCTTGTAAGCCCTGAAACCGCCGCAGCCGCCGCTTTAACCGGCGTTCTTACCGACCCTATGACTCTGGATACCGATTTAAGCGGAATCACTCTTCCCGAAAAATTTGTTATTAATGATAATTCCATTGATGCCCCCGCACCCGTAGAGGAGGCAGATAAGGTAGAAATCCTTCGCGGACCCAACATTAAGCCCTTCCCCAAAACCGAGCCCCTTAATGATACAATCGCCGCAAAGGCAATCCTGAAGGTTGGCGACAACATTACTACCGACCACATTATGCCTGCAGGCGCAAAAATTCTGCCCTTCCGTTCCAACATTCCTTATCTTGCAAACTTCTGCTTTACCAGATGTGATGAGCAGTTCCCCGAAAACTGTAAAAAAGAGGGCAAGGGCATTATAATCGGTGGCGAAAATTACGGTCAGGGCTCATCCCGTGAGCATGCCGCACTTGTGCCCCTTTACCTTGGAATTAAGGCAGTTGTTGCCAAAAGCTTTGCAAGAATCCATGTTGCAAACCTTGTAAACGCAGGTATTGTTCCCTTAACCTTTAAAAATATTGCAGATTATGACAAAATAGATCAGTTTGATGAATTAGAGCTGCCTGACATCCGCGCCGCAATTGAAAATGGCACCGAGGTTAAGCTGGTTAATAAAACTAAAAATGAAGAGTACACTTTAAATTCAGCCGTTTCAGAGCGTTCGGCAGATATTCTGCTTTGCGGCGGACTGCTCAGCTACACCAGAGAAAGCAATAAATAATTTCAAAGGAGAAGAATAAAATGAGCGATAAAATTCAAATGAAAACTCCCTTGGTGGAGATGGATGGCGACGAAATGACCAGAATCATCTGGAAGATGATTAAGGATATTCTCCTTACCCCTTATGTTGATTTAAAAACCGAGTATTACGATTTAGGTCTTGAATACCGTAACGAAACCAATGATAAGGTTACCTTTGATTCTGCAGAGGCTACCAAAAAATACGGTGTTGCAGTTAAGTGCGCTACCATCACCCCCAACGCCGACCGTATGACCGAGTACAATCTTAAAGAGATGTGGAAATCCCCCAATGGAACCATCCGTGCTATTTTAGATGGTACTGTTTTCCGCACCCCCATTATTGTAAAGGGTATTACCCCCTTTATTCCTACCTGGACAAAGCCCATTACCATTGCCCGTCACGCCTATGGTGATGTTTATAAAAACACCGAAATGCAGGTTCCCGACGGCTCTAAATGTGAGCTTGTTGTAACCGATGCCGAGGGTAACGAAACCCGTCAGCTTATTCATCAGTTTGAGGGCTCCTCGGGCATTATTCAGGGACTTCACAATATTGATAAATCCATTGCATCCTTTGCAAGAAGCTGCTTTAACTTTGCTCTTGACACCAAGCAGGATATCTGGTTTGCATCTAAGGATACAATATCTAAAAAATATGACCACCGCTTTAAGGATATCTTCAATGAGATTTTTGCCGAGGAATATAAAGAAAAATTTGAAGCCGCAGGCATTGAATACTTCTACACCCTTATTGATGATGCCGTTGCCCGTGTAGTTCGCTCTGAGGGCGGATATATCTGGGCTTGTAAAAACTATGACGGCGATGTTATGTCAGATATGGTTGCAACCGCATACGGCAGTCTTGCTATGATGACCAGCGTGCTTGTTTCTCCCGACGGAGTTTATGAGTACGAGGCCGCTCACGGTACCGTTCAGCGCCACTACTACCGCCACTTAAAGGGTGAAAAGACCTCTACCAACAGTGTGGCAACCCTCTTTGCCTGGACAGGCGCACTCCGCAAGCGCGGTGAGCTGGATAACACTCCCGACCTTTGCCGTTTTGCTGATACACTTGAAAAAGCAACCATCAGAACCATTGAGGAAGGTGTTATGACAGGCGATTTAGCCGCCCTTTCTACCTTGGAAAACAAAAAAACCGTGGATACCGAAACCTTTTTAAGAGAAATTGATATCCGTTTAAAGGAAATGCTTTAATTTATGTTACTTAAAAATAATAATCGGGAGGGAAATGTATGACCAATCCACAAGGTATTTCTGAGCTTGTTATTAACAGATTGCCACGCTATTACAGATTTTTAGGTGAGCTTTTGGCTCAGGGTGTTCAGCGCATTTCTTCCCGCGAGCTTTCGGAAAAAATCGGACTTACCGCAAGTCAGATAAGGCAGGACCTTAACTGCTTCGGCGGCTTTGGTCAGCAGGGCTATGGCTATCATATAGCGCAGCTGCGTGATGAAATAGGCAATATTTTGGGCATTAACAAGCCAAATAAGGCTGTTTTAATTGGCGCAGGTAATCTGGGCAGAGCCATTGCCAGCCATATGGCGTTTGAAAGCAAGGGCTTTAAGCTTATAGGCATATTTGATAAAAAAGAAGCCTTAAAGGGTCAGATTATAAAGGGTCTACCTATTCGCCATATTGATGATTTAGACGATTTTTGCCGAGAAAATCTGCCCGTTTGCGCAATCCTTTGTATTCCGCAGAAAGATGCTTATGAAATTTGCAATTCTCTTATTCATTTGGGTATAAAGGGATTTTGGAATTTTTCACACTATGATTTAACGGTAAATCATCCCGAAATTGCAGTGGAAAATGTTCATTTGGGCGACAGTCTTATGAAGCTTTCCTATAAAATTAAAAACATTAACGATTAATTTTTAGCGCCGTCAAACAAAAATCGCATTGTTGACGGCGCTTTTTGAAGTATGTGTACGAAATTAGTAAAAAAAGAGGTAAAAATGAAAAAAACTGCACTTAAAATTATATCCGTTTTGTTGTGTGCCGTAATTTTTTTAGGCTCTACCTTTACAGCGGGCGCCGCCACCCTTACCGCCGCCCAGTTTTCCAAAAAGCTGGAGGAGGTAAAAGCAAAATATCCCGAGGGCAGTCAGCAATATGAATGGAAGGTAAACGGTAATGTTGTTGGCTGGCAATGTCACGGCTATGCAAGATGGATTTCATCATACATATGGGGCACCGATTTTGCAAATGGTGAGGGCGAAGGCTGGGTTCGTTATAACTCCACAGCCACCACCACCCATATTGATAAACTGGTTCCCGGTGATGTTTTAAGGTACCGCACCGCGGCAAACAAGTCATCCAACCACTCTATTTTTGTTACATCAATAGTAGGGGATACCGTTTATTTTACCGACTGTAATTCCGATGGTAAAAATACTATAAAATGGGAACGGAGTATGACCAAGGCAAAGCTTGTAGAACACCTTAAAATGCAGCTTGCCGACCGCGACTATGTGGAATACGGATACATTGCCCACTATACTCCCAACACCCTTTCTGTAAACGGAAGATTGTATTTAAAATACAACGCCAACGGCGGAAGAGTAAATCTGCCAACCACCAAAATCACCCAATACACCGTTGCGGATAGCAAGGGAATTAATATGCGAAGCGGACCGGGTACAACCTACGGCGTTGTAACCGCTCTGCCAAAAGGCACCGTTTTTACCGTTACCGAAACGGCGGTGGGCAACGGTTATACATGGGGCAAAACTACCTATAACGGTATAAACGGCTGGTGCGTTATATCCCGCGAGTGGACAACCAAAACCGAAACAACCATTCCCCCCGCATACTATCTGCACACGAATGGGGATGTATATATTACCGCCTCCAAGCAGGCATTTAATGAAAGCTTAACCTTTGGCGCCACAGCCTCGGGCGGACTTGCAAATCCTGATAAATTCGGTCTGGTAAAAGATAATTGCACATTTTTAGGTTGGTCTAAAACGGCAGACGGAAGTGATATATTAAAACAGGGCACCGCATTTATGCCCGAAGCTCTTTTCCCTGAGGCAAACGGAAAGGATTATTCAGCCACCCTTTATGCCGTATGGCAAAGCAATAAGGTGCTTACGGGCATTGAGGTTGCATCCCTTCCAACCAAAACAAAATATCTTTTAAATGCCCCTTTTAACTCAGCGGGACTTAAAATAAAACTGCTTTACAGCAACAATACATCCGAAATTATAACCACCGGTTTTGAGCTTAATGGCTTTGATTCTGCTACCGAGGGTGAAAAAACAATCACCGTAAGCTATAAAGAAAAGAAAACCAGCTTTAAGGTGCTTGTGGAGAACCTTAAAACCGGCGATATAAATAACGATTTAAATATTGACCTTATTGATATTAATCTGCTTGCGCAGTATGTTGCAGAGTGGAACATTGATTGCAATACCGAAGCCCTTGACACCAATGCCGATGGCTTTATAACCCTTACCGATATTGTTCATCTTTCGCAGTATGTGGCGGGCTGGGATAATATTATATTGCACTAAATAATAAAGGAGCCTTAAAATTGGCAGGAATATTATATGTTGTGGGAACCCCCATAGGCAATCTTGGGGACTGGTCACCGCGAGCAAAGGAAATTTTACAAACGGCAGATTTTATTGCGGCGGAGGACACCCGCGTAACCCTTAAACTGCTTAACAAATTTGAAATCAGCACCCCAATGGTAAGCTATCACGAGCACAACCACAAGCTCAGGGGAGAGCAGATAATAAGCCGCCTTCTTGGTGGTGAAAGCTGCGCCCTTGTTACCGATGCGGGTATGCCTGCAGTTTCCGATCCGGGTGAGGAGCTTGTTCGCCTTGCTCACCAAAATCAAATTACCGTATCATCGGTGCCGGGACCAAGCGCAGTTATAACCGCCCTTGCAATATCGGGTATGCCGAGCGGTCGATTCAGCTTTGAGGGCTTTTTATCCACCACAAAGCAAAGCCGCAAAGAGCATTTGAATATGCTGAGGGATGACCCCAGAACCTTGATTTTTTATGAGGCGCCACACAAGCTTATATACACCTTAAAGGATATGCTGGAGGTGTTTGGAAACCGCGAAATTGCACTTTGCAAGGAGCTTACAAAGCTGCACGAAACTGTTATTCACACCACCTTTTCGGGGGCGCTTGCCGATTTTGAGGTTACACCCCCAAAGGGTGAATATGTTTTAATAATAAAGGGCGCCGAGCCAAAGACCGATGACGGTCTTACCCTTGAACAGGCAATTACCCTTGCCAAGGAATACCAAAAAAGCGGCGAGTCAGCATCTAACGCCGCCAAGCTTGCCGCCAAGGAATCGGGCTTTAAAAAAAGTGATATTTATAAAGCCCTTATTTAAAATCACTGAATTTAAATGTTTATTGCACAAATTTATAAATTCACCGTAGGGGCGATTATTAATCGCCCGAAAAAGGTTTGTGCTATTTATGCGGGCGAGCAATGCTCGCCCCTACAAGA
The DNA here is from genome assembly GCA_017623575.1 of Clostridia bacterium. GTDB lineage: Bacteria > Bacillota > Clostridia > Oscillospirales > Acutalibacteraceae > UMGS1279. The sequence goes on along the minus strand of JAGAOS010000060.1, from coordinate 2,411 downwards.
AAAGCCTTTAATAGAGCGGTTTCTTTTAGCCGTCCGGGGACGGCCTTCTAAACCGGAAATTTGTGCGATATACCACAATTTATCGGGATGCTTTAAAAAGGCATAGCACAGACTAAAAACCGCCTTATACCCACAAATAAAATGGACGCGGGGTAAAAGCTACGCCGCATCCACAAATTTATTCGTAATAAAACCGGTCTGAGACCGGTGGACGCGGGGTAAAGGCTACGTCGCATCCATAGACCTATTCGTAATAAAAATATTACTATTTTTGTTGTGTTTGTGATGATATTAAAGCTAAAAGCTCCTTAGCGCCTGAACGAATAGCATCGTTAGTGTTTGAGTTTACCACTTTTTCTGCTATTTCATAAGCTTTTGGAATGTTTTGTTTAACACCCCAGCCGCTATAGTATGCGCGAGCCATAAGCAATCCAACCGATGCTACACCTGTAGCCTCATAACAAAATTTAAATTCCAAAAAAAGGGATTCATTGTTAATCATAGAAAGAAATTTTTCTTTTTCCTTAGTGTTTTTGGCTTCGCTGATAAGGGCTTCGGCCTCTAACAGGCATAAGTATGCGGCGGTAAAACGGTTAGCATCCGCATCTGAACGCACTGCAAGCAAAAATCTACCAAACCATAATCGCCAGTCATTACCCTTTAATCTGTTAATTAATTTACTTGCCTGCTTAAATTCACTGGCTATGATTTTACGGTTTAATAAAAATTCAAAGGCTTCGTCAAGATTCATTCTTCCGAAGAACATCCTCATAAAAAAATCCTACCTTGTATAAGTAATTTTAGTGGTGCGCCTTTGTAATGGTATTATATTCTTTTTTTATTATAACACTTATAGTATAACAATACAATATGTAATTGTGTAAATTTATATATTTTTTGTGCAAAGGCTCCTTCTTATTGACATACGGCGGCAAACGGGTGTATAATAACCGATATATTACAATTAAAGGAACTAGTTTAAATGAATTTTTCAAAAAGAATGAATAGATTTGGCGATGAGATTTTCGCCGCACTTAATCTAAAAAAGCAAAAGCTTATTGACGAGGGTCGCACTGTTTATAACCTTAGTGTGGGCACCCCCGATTTTGAAACCCCCGAGCATATAAAAAAGGCGGTAGCTGATGCCGCAATGGATAGCAAAAACTGGCATTACAGTCTGGGGGATTTGCCCGAGCTTTTGCAGGCAGTATGCGATTATTACAAAAATCGCTTTAATGTGGAGCTTACCCCCGAACAGGTTACAAGCTGTAACGGAAGTCAGGAGGGTATGGGTCATATAGGTATGGTGCTTTGTGATGAGGGTGATACTGTGCTTTTGCCCACTCCCTGCTACCCTGTTTTTATAGCGGGAGCAAAAATGGCGGGAGCCGAGCCATATTATTACCCTATGACGGCTGAAAACGGTTTTTTGCCCGATGTTGCCAAAATTCCCGAGGATATTGCAAAAAAAGCTAAATATATGATTGTTTCATTGCCTGCAAATCCGGTTGGAAGTATAGGTACACCCCAGCTTTACGGTGAAATTGTTGCCTTTGCAAAAAAATATGACATACTTATTATTCATGATAATGCCTACAGCGATATTATTTTTGATGGCGTTATAGGTGGCAGCTTTTTCAACACTCCCGGCGCTTTAGATGTTGGTGTGGAGTTTTTCAGCCTTTCTAAAAGCTTTAATGTTACAGGCGGAAGAATGAGCTTTTTGGTTGGCAGAGAGGATGTTGTTGCCGCATTTAAAAAGCTTCGCAGTCAAATAGATTTTGGTATGTTTTTGCCCCTTCAATATGCCGCAATTGCCGCCCTTCGCGGTCCCTTAGAATCGGTAAAGGAGCAAAACAAAATGTATGAGCTTCGCCGCGATACCCTTTGTGAGGGTCTTAGCGCAATCGGCTGGAGGGTGCCAAAAAGCAAGGGAAGTATGTTTGTTTGGGCGCCGTTGCCCGATGGCTACACCGACAGTATGGAATTTTGCCTTGAGCTTGTGGAACGGTGCGGTGTTATATGCACTCCGGGTTGCAGTTTTGGTCCCCTTGGTGAGGGCTATGTTCGTTTTGCCCTTACCCTGCCGCCCGAAAAAATTAAAGCCGCCGTTAAGGAAATAGAAAAAAGCGGTATAGTGTAAGCGTTCTTTTATTACGAATAAGTTTATGGATGCGCGTAGCCCTTACCCCGCGTCCACCGGTCTCAGACCGGTTTTATTACGAATAGGTTTATGGATGCGGCGTAGCCCTTACCCCGCATCCATTTTATTGGTGCCTTTAGGTGTGGAAATAAACCCCCGGTTCTACCGGGGGAAGAAAAAAGAGCGAAGCTACAATAAAACGGGCGAGGCGTAGCTAAGCCCAAAAAACTATAGATAAAAGAAGAACCTCTTGTATAATAGTAATGGT
>JAGAOS010000059.1 GCA_017623575.1 Clostridia bacterium | reverse complement strand
GCCAACTTCGTTGGTGGCGGCTTCCTCAGGCTCTGAAAATCTTGAAATATCTATATATACCATACTCTTTTGTCAAGGTGAACCTCGGGTATTTCTCATTTTTTACCTCAAAAATCCGAACTTCACTTTGGCAATTTAGGTATTTGATGTTATTATAATACAACATCAGGTGTCCCAAAAATGCCACATTGGAAAGATTTTTTAATGATTAAATGAAAAAAAGTAAGAAAACATAAAAACAAGCCTCGTTCCTAGCAATAGGAACGAGGCCCCTTTTACTTATAAGGCTTTGGAATTAACCAATTTAATACCAAAGGATTATTTGGAATATGCATCCTCAGAAAGGATTATTCCCTCCCACTGTGCAACGAACTGCGAAAGGTGAACAACATCGGTTAAATTCATTTCGCCGTCACCGTTGGGGTCAAGCGCCGCCTCAACCGAGGTAACGCCCTCCCAGCCTGCAACGATCTGGCTAAGGGCAACAACATCCTCAAGATTAACCGTGCCGTTTCCGTTAATATCGCCGGGCAGGAAGCTGGACTCAATAACATAAAGGCTGAAATGGTCGGTAGTAAAGTAGATGAAATCCTCTGTAACGGTGGCATTCATATTTGTTTTACTGCCGTCTTCCTCTATGCGGTAAACCTTACAAAGAGCGGGGTCAATGCCCTCAGGCATAGGAATGGTTACCATAATGGGTGCGTTGGGCTGAACAACCTCACCACCCTGCTTTAAGGTGATATCAAATACAACAGTGTTTTCTTCGGTAGGTTCAACCGGAGTGGCAACAAGTGTAGCGCCCTCAGGAATAGCATCCATAACTGTTTCAGAAACTGTTATACCTGTTTCGCTTTCTTCCACAACGGTGATAACCTCAAAGGGGAATCCAAGATGTTCTGCTATATTTTCGGCAGTGGAGTTTTCGGCGCCCTTAATGGTAATTTCTCTTTCAGGCACGGGAGAAGGTGCGTACATACCATAATTATCGTCAAGCTCATTATAATACCAGCTATACGGACCAAATGCATAGTATGCAATATATATATCGGGATTTTCAAATGTAATACTGTCTAATTGTGTATAAGAGAAGGCCAAAGATTCAACCGTTGTTACCGTTTTGGGAACTATTAAATCACCCTTTTTACCTTCCGGACAATAAATAAGAGTTGTCATATCCTTATTGTAAAGAACGCCATCCACAGTGGTGTATTTGGGATTTTTAGGGTCGGCAATTATTTCTTCAAGGGCGGGCATTGCCACAAAGTTTATAATATCAAAATCAGCGGTAGCCTTACCAATATTAACGGTTTTCAGGTTGATACATTCTATAAAGGGGAGGGAGCCGAGGTCTTCCAATGAGTCGGGCAATGTAATTTCGGTAATGCCGTGCAGACCCGCAAAAGCAAGATTTCCTATAGCTGTTACCGAGTTTGGAATGTTTATTGCTGTTATGCCCGAAAGATTATGATAACTATCGGGGTGGAACCATTCGGGGTCATCCATTTCGGGCTCCATATGCTCAAATGCGGCATCGCTTATAAGGCGGGTTCCGTTTTTAATATTTATAACGGTAGGCTGGGTAATATCACCCTTCTGACGGTAGAGAATGTCACCGTTATAGACTACGCCATTTGGTTGGTTTTTGTACCAAGCGGTGCCGTCAAAGGAGTGAGAGCCAATTTGATCGACCGAGCTTGGGATTTTAATGTTCTTTAGATCGGCGCTGTTTTCAAAGGCGGCATACATTATGGATGTAACGGTGTTGGGAATTTCTACGCTTTCTAAAGCGGAATCAGCAAAGGCAAGAGAATCAACAACTTCTACCTTAGATCCCCAATTGATATTTTTAAGACCTGTGTCTGAGAATGCAAACTTACCTATTTCTTCAAGTTCGTTACTGATGTTGGCGGTTGTAAGCTCTGAGCAGCCCAAGAAAACACCTTCGCCCATATATACAACACTATCGGGAATGGTAATGCTTTTAAGACCGGACCACGCAAAAGCTTTTTCTTCAATATCTGTAACGCTGTTGGGTATTGTAACTGAGGTTAAAGCCGAGCAATCCAAAAATGCATATGTGGAAATAATACCTAATCCGTTTTCAAGGTTAGCAGAGCTTAATGAGGTACAACCGTAAAAGGCGCTGTCATAAAGCTCCATAGATGCAGGAACATTAACAGATTTAAGATTTACACATTCATAAAACGCTTTAGGCATAGATTTAACTGCCTTGCCTATTTTGGCAGTTTCAACCTTAGATTCTCTGAAGGCATTTCTGCCTATTTCTTCCACCTTATCGGGAACGGTAACATTTTTAAGACCTGAGCCCATAAAGGCGGCCTCGCCAATGGAGGTAAGCTCAGAGGGGAAGTTAACCTCAGTAAGAGAGGTGCAATAACCAAAGGCAAAATCACCAATGCTTTGAAGGGTGGTAGGAAGTGTAACGGATTTAAGAGCCGTACAATCGCCAAAGGCGGCATATTCAATATTAGTAACAGTGTTTGGAATGGTGACTGAGGTGATTTTATCACAGCCTAAAAATGCGTTTGGAGCAATATCCTTTACGGTATCAGGTAAAACAATATCTCCGGTTTTTTCTTTATCGCACATTAAAACTGTGGTTTTATCCTTGGTATAAGTAACGCCGTTTTCAACAACGCAATAATCGCCTGCGGTTTCATAGCCTACCTTTACATTTTTATATAATGTGGGGTAGGTATAAAGCACATTAATATCGGTACATTCGGCGGGCAGAATTATGGTTTCGGTACAGGCGGGCGCAATGGCAACCAATCTGGTTTTATCCTTGGTGAATATTGCGTTCTGGCTTGAATAATAATTTTTGTTTTCAGCCGAAACGGTTACGGTTGCAAGCTTGGGATTATCTGTAAAAATATTATCGGGAATTTCTTTTACACCGCTACCAAGACTTAAAGATTCAAGGTTGGGTAAATATCCGAATATGTGGCTGGAAATCTGAACAACAGAATCGGGAATAACCACGCCTGTTACAAGCTCTTCATTTCCGTCCTCTGAATAAAGTGAGCTAACACCGTAAACGGTATAGTCATCTATGGTTTCGGGGATTTTCATAACCCCTGTTGCTTTGCCATAGTAACCGGTAATTATAACTCCTTGATCCAGATGATGATGATAGCCATATTCAAGATAATCAACAATTTCCACATTTCCTGTTGTGGTGAATTCTATGCCGTTATTATCAATCAGGGTCATAGTAATGGGGTTTTCGCCGTCCTTGGTCCAAAGCTGTTCTGACTGATTATCTTTTATGGTTATTTGACCGAAATCGCAGCTCGAATCATTATTTACAGTTTGAATAACCTTGGAATCATCCCACAGGGTAAACTCTACCTTAATACCAAAATCGGTATAATAAATAAAGTTGTCGTTTTCATCCAAATATCCTTTGTCCGGATGCTCACTTGTTTTTGCCTCCAGAATCTTAATACTCTTAACATAGCTTTCGGCAAGTATAATATCGTACTCACAGGTATGACCCATAAATTCCACAAAACCCTTGTTTTTGCCAAGAGTCCAGGGGTTTTCATAGGACTGAATATTTTCTGAGTAAGCCCAATATTTACCGTCATACAAGTCGGAAAGGCTGTCAATTTCTATTGGTCCTTTAACGGTGCCGTCGGTATAGGTTACGGTTACAACGGGGGCGCCGTTTCCAAAATAATGCTTATAACCGTCCTCGGTTTCATCCACCGCATCGCCGTCTTCATTTAAATAAGCATAGTCTCTTGTATAAGCGGGCTGTGTAGCCTTAACGGAAATTCCGCTTACAGGGTTTTCTACAACCTTAACGGGCATTTCGCAGGTTAAAGGCGCAAAGGAGCCGTCATCCTCTGACATATATATTATAAGCTCAAAGCTGTAATCACCCGCGGTTGACCAGGGTGTTTTGCAGGACTGATTACTGCCCGCGCCTATGTTGTATATATAGTTGGTTTCATAATTAAGGGTGTTATATTCATAGGTAATGGTAGAGCCGTTTTCAAAGGTAAGGGTTACATCGGGATAAAAACGGTCTGCATTAAAGGCATAATAATATTCCTGGTATTCAAAATCATAGGTTTCAAAATTATCCAGACCCAAAATGGCATTATGGGTAGCAACTGCGCTGATATCAACAATCTTGCTTGATATTACCCTTACATCAAAATCGCACTCTGCGCCCATAAGGCTAGCGGTAGCGGTGTAGGTTCCGCCTACCTCCCACTGAGCTTCAGAGGACTGAACAGATGTAAATTCGGGTTCAACAAAAAGCAACTCTTTTACTTCATTATGGCTAACCGTTGTATCGGCTTTAGAGGTGTCCTTCCACTTTATTGTAAATTCAGGTTCGGTTGCTGAAAGATCATATTTATAAAATTCCACACCGTAATCATCATACTCAGGAGCGCCGTTGGCATTTTCTATAAGGTCCTTTGTGGCAGTGACGGTTATAGATTCAATGGGTGTTTCCTCAAGGGTTATAGTAAAATCATAATATATCCAGGTTTCGGATGCTTTATGGTATAGATCGCAATATGCCTCAATTTCCATACCTGCCTGCCATGGAGCATACTCCTGATATTCTTCGTAATCGCCGATAGCCCAAGAAAAATCAGTATTTTTTTCCAAATCATCATATGTAATACTTTTGCTCGAACCATCATTATAAAATATATTTATAGTGGCGGCATCTTTTATATATTCATCAATAGAATGATAAAAAAATGTGCTTTCTCCATCTTCTGTTTCGCTTACAAAACCATCAACATTCTCATACATCGGGCGATGCAAAGTAAGGTTGATATAGTCAACAGGGCAATCATTTTCCTCTGCCAAAGCCGTAAAAACGGGCATTGTAAACAGTATGGAAAAAACCAGAATAATTGACAAAAGCTTGCTTAATGTTTTTTTCATAAAAAGACTTCCTTTCTTAATTTATATGTGAACCGATAAAATTATCGGGAATGTCCGTTACACATCTCAGGCATATTATCCTCGGTAAAATACCCCTCCGAAACAAGACCGCAGTACGATGTTGCAAGACAGCCGCTATTGGCACAGAACATCCGCATTTTTACATTTTTTGTTCCCGAAAACCGCCTTAGGGCTGAATTGTTTTTACCGTCGGTTTTGTTTTTGGTAAAGGATTTAAATATATCGGGAGCAATGTTAGCCTCATCACCGCCGCCGTGCCATACGGTACAGCTGAATCCGGGGGTAATCCCTGCAAACCAGTTACCGCTTAACCCATTAGCCGAGCCTGTACCCGTTTTGCCGCATATATCAATACCGCCAAGCCTTGCCGCCTTACCTGTACCGCCTTGGGTGACAACCGAATTTAGCATACGGTTCATAATGTAGGCGGTATCAGCGGATATTACCTGCTTTTCCTCAGGCTTTACAGTATATATTACCTCGCCGCTTAAATCGGTTATTTTTGTTACGGCATAGGGCTTTGTGTATTTGCCGCCATTGGCAAAAATAGAATAATACCCCGCCATATCAAGGGGAGAAACACCCTTAATTAAATATCCCATTGCAAGATTACCGTAAATTTCTTCATTGCCGTACTCGGCTCTTTTTTTGCGTTCCTCGGTTAAATCTAAGCTAAAAGAATTTTTTAAAAAATCAAGGGAATTGCCGGCTCCCAGCATATCCAGCGTGCGAACCGAAACGGTGTTTACCGAATCGCGGATTGCATCCCCTATTGATATGTTTTTGTTACTGTACCTACCGCTTGCATTGGTAGGCCAATCTGATTTATTTCCACCGGCATCGGTTATCTGCTTAAAGGGGGAATCCTCAATGCCCGTTGCGTAGTTTATAATTCCCTTTTCAAGAGCGGGAGCATAAACACTAAGCGGCTTAATTGATGAATACGGCTGGCTTTTTGACAAGGCAAAGTTTGAAAGCCCTTGCCTTGCTCCACTGCTGTAAGCCGCCGTAACAGCCCCCTTTAAATCGGTAACTGCGGCACCAAAAAGGGTGGATTTTTCAAGCTCGCTTTGAGTGTGAGCATTTATAAGGCAGTCCATATCCTCTTTAGAAAAGGTGGTGAATATTTTATAGCCTTCCTCACACAAAAGCTCTGATGCCTCATCTGTTAATATATCCATTGTCTCTGCCAAGGCAACGGCGGCATCCTCTATAACAAAGTCTATGTATGCAGAGTAATTTTTATTGGTGTAGCTTGCCTCGCCGCTGATGGTTGAGGTTATTTCGGCAATTTTTTCGCCGCTTGAAGCAAATACAAGTGACGGATTTTTTTCACCGCAGCCCGACAGTACCGTAAGGGTTGAAAAAATCATCAGCACCGCAACTATAACACCTATTGCTTTTTTAATTTTCATTTTTAAGTCCCTCAATATATTCTTCAAGCTGATTTGGAAATTTTGTGGTAGGCTTATCTACAATGCGACCGCCAAGAGGGCTAAGCCTATCCTCTAAGGAATGTAGACTGTCGCTGAGTGATATCAGCTTATTTTTGCAGTAATCGGTGCTGATTTTATCCCCTGCGTTTTCATACAAATTAATGGCTACCTGTAAAATATAGGCGGTTTTTTCATATTCTGCGTAGGAAAAAGGCGCCTTATTTATTGCTGATTCCATTTTTGCAATTGCGTTTTTTACATCTCCCTTTGCAAAAAAGTAGTTTGCCTGAGCGCTTTCAGCCAAGGAATTATGTTTATTAAGCTTTAATATTTCGGCTGAAATGGCATAAACATCCTCGGTATTATCGGTATTGGCAAGAATTTTAATTTTTGCCTCGGTGTAATTGGGGTAAATTTGCTGTGCAGAAGCATAGTTGCCCGCAAAATAAAAGCCTTGCGCCACCCCAAAGTAAATTGAAATCACCGTAAGCACTATTGCCGACGCCGAAATAATGCCGCTTTTTTTAATGTTTATTTCTTTTCCTTCATTGTTATTAAGCACCGCTAAAAACAGCATAAACATAAAAACAAACTGTAAATTAAAATCAAAGCAGCTATGTGCGGCTATTACAAATATTAAAAGACGGGTTTTAAAATCAGTTCCCTTTTTAAAAAAGCTTTTTACTACCGCAAAAATAAATGCAATCGTGGGAAGCCAGCCAACATCCAAAAACAGTTGAAGAAAATCGTTGTGTATAAATCGCACCGAATAAAGACCGCTTTGTATTGCCTGCTCCACACTGTAATAACCAAGATACCCCAATCCAAAGGGATTTTTAAGTATAACGGGAAGTGCATCGGCAAAGTATAAAAATCTGCCTAAAAAGGTACTGGAAGAAAGAGATGTTGTTAAAAATCTACCAATACTGTCTGTAAATCCGCCCAAAACTGAAACAAGGGCAACCAGAAGTAATGCACCCGCTATGCTAATTAAAGCTATAAGCTTGTTTTTTGTTTTTTTAATCTTTTTAAATACAATAAGTATAACAGATACAACGGTAAGTATAAACACCGTTCGGCTTCCCGAATAAAGAATACCAAATACAAAAATTAAAATGTAAATAATATCAATAAGTGTAAGCTTTTCTTTAAATAAAGTGTAAATAAGAGCGCAGAGTAAAAGCAAAGCAAAGGTGTTTGGATACTGAAAAAAGCCTGCCAGACGACCGTTTACCAAAAAATAAGGCTCTAAGGGTGGAATCTGCGCAAATATAGCCGAAAGAACCGTTGTAAAAGCGGCTATGGGCGGCAATAACGCAAGACTGCATTTATCATTACTTTGTTGCATAAGCAAAAGCAGAAAAAGGGGCAGAGGCAGAAATTTAACGGCGCCAAAGGGTGCCATACCACTGTCGGCAGCCCAAAAAACACTCAATATGTAAAATAAAAATATAAGTCCCACCGAAAAAGTAAGTGGATTAAGATATATTTTAATGCTTTTTTGCTTAACCGCCTTTATGATAATTAAAACACAAAGCGCTACCGAGCAAAAAACCGAAAGTATTTCATAAAAAAGACCACCAAAAACAAGAGCCAAGGCAAGAACCCAAGCCGTTTCTGATGTGTTTTTTAAACTCAAAGCCTTTGCCAATGAATTTTTCAATCCTTACACCCTCGTACATGACCTGATTTTATAATATTATCTCACAATTTGCCGCTTTTGTAAAGGGAATAATTTAAGTAAACAACAAAAAACAGGCATTTTATCCTACCGATAAAACACCCAACAAAACCATTATATCAAATAATAGTTTTGCAGTCAATATCTTTTGTGCATTTAACACAAATTTCTGCATTTTGCATAATTTTTAATAGCAAAGTTTAACAAATATACATATTGAAATGAGCTTTAAAGTGTGGTATATTATAGTCACAGAAAGGAAATGGTGAGTCCGATGTACAAGTAAACCAAAAACTCAAGGTTCAAATTAAGTTTAAGATTTAAAAAACAAATCATTAACAATTAACAACATACTTTATATAGATGCCGTAAAAGGCAAAACTTAAAAAATCTTAGCTTTAAAATGAACGGAGAGCGAATAGGGGCCTTCAAAAAAATAAAGAAAAAATTCCCACATCAAAGAAGCTCGCTTTACGGGAGAAATTAAAAAGAAATGTGTTAAGGGAATTGCAGGAACGAATGAAGGCGGATTTTAAGAAAGAGAGGTAAATAAAAGATGCTGGATACTAAGAGTAACCAGAAATAACCCTTGATCCAAAAAAAGATGTGTAAAGAAACATCGGATCAAGGGTTATTTCTATTTTTAAAGAAAAATTTGGGCTCTTTGTCAAATGTTGGGGGCAGGCAAAGATAAACTCAAATTCTATAAAATCAAAGGTAAACCGTCAGAAATGTTCTGTCGGGTATTTTTTTGCAGATTTTATTCTCCTATTTGTAATTTACAATTTGATTTAAATTATAAAGGGTAATATTGTCATTATTATCTGCCTCTGATACAAGCTTGTCATCAAATCCTGATTCGGAGAAAAGCGCATAATAGAACTTTGCAGTATCTTTAAGAGGTGTCAGTTTGGTGAATGTATCAAGATACTCAGAATAACCAAACGGAGCTTTTTTAAACTTACACTCACCAATCAAATACTCCTTGCCGTCCTTTTCAACGCCAAGAATATCAATTTCGGTTTCAGCAACTCTGATGCCTTTTGGTGCATCCTTATCACGCACCGTAGTTTTTCCTGTCCATCTGCCCATTTTTGAATAACGGAAAGGCAGCTCGTTTTTCTTCTGCATCTCTCTAACAAACTCTTTGCACACATCCTCAAAGGTAAAGGATGCAAATTCGTGCAGTGCCGGTGCGATAACATAATCGTAAACGCCGTCTACATCGCCATCTTCAAGCTGAGAAAAATTTGTAAACCCAAACGCGTACCAAAATCTAAAGAAATTATCTGTCAGGCGATAAGTGCCTCTGTTGGAGTTGGCTTTTTCTTTGCTTTTGGAATCGACTGAAAACTCTCGTTCAACAATTCCAAGCTCAATAAGATTTTTAAGATAGACACTTGTTTTTGAGGTGTCCTCTACAAGAGATTTTTGGCTGATGTCATTAAGCTTTGTATTGCCAAGAGCTACCGCCTCAATGATAGAGTTATATATCGGGGTTTCACGAAGCTCCTGATGCAGTAAAAAATCAACCTCGCTATATAAAACCGAGCCTTTAGTTAGGATATTTTTCTTAATATTCTCCGCCAACGAAAGCTTTGAACTAAACTGGCGAAGATAATGCGGAATACCGCCAAGTATGGAATATGCCAACACCTTATCTTTATCCGAATAATTCGGGAAGAATTTAACCGCATCATAAAATCCCATCTCGGTCATTTTATAAATGCCGGTTGCTCTTCCGTAAAGCGGATTCTTTTCGGCAAATAATTCTTTCTCTATAAAACTCATTGCGCTGCCGCACAATACAATCATTACATTTTTATCTTTAAGCTCGGCATCCCAAAGATTTTGCAGCACAGAGGGAATGCTTTTATTTCCCTTACACATATATGGAAATTCATCTATGATAAGCAGCTTTTTTTGCTCCCCAAAAGGAAAATCCAAAACAGAACGAAAAGCACTCTCCCAATCTGCAAACTCAGAGATATACTGTTTTGCAGGTATATCCTCTTTGAGAATATGCTTTGAGAATTTAGAAAGCTGAACTTTATCGGTACTTTGCGTGCAGGAATAAAACACATGCTGTTTTCCTTTGCAAAACTCCCTTAATGTTTCGGTTTTGCCTACACGTCGTCTGCCGTAAAGAACAACAAGCTGACCATTCTCACTATCAAATTTATCCTGAAGAAACTTTAATTCTGCTTCTCTTCCAATAAACATATCTAAACCTCCGTTTATTCAAATCGTGATTTACTAAATCGTGATTTGATAATATTATATAACATAATTTTCAAAAAATCAAGTGTTTTCAAAAAAATGAGGACACAACCAAAATTGTTGTGTCCCTAAACCTGTTTTTTATGATTTAATTTTATCTATAACGCCCTTTTCAAGACGACTGACCTGCGCCTGGGAAATACCTATTTCCTTAGAAACCTCCATTTGCGTTTTACCGTGAATAAACCGCAAATTCAGTATTCTTTTTTCGCGGTCGCTTAAATTTTTCATTGCCTCTTTAAAGGATATTTCATCCACCCAGCCCGATTCATTGTTTTTATCCCCAACCTGATCCAGCACATACACCGTATCACCGCCATCCGAAAAAACGGGCTCATAAAGTGACATTGGCTCCACCACGCTTTCCAGCGCTATTACAACATCGGTGCGCGGAGCATCCAGCTCCTTTGCAATTTCGCTTACGGTTGGCTCTCTGCCAAGCTCGGCTATAAGCTTTTCTTTAGCCTGCATAGAGCGGTATGCCATATCCTTTATGGAGCGGCTGACCCTTACAGCGCTGTTATCTCTGAGATACCGCCTTATTTCGCCTATTATCATTGGCACCGCGTAGGTGGAAAATCTTACATTTTGGGTAACATCAAAATTATCAATAGCCTTAATAAGCCCTATACAGCCTATTTGAAAAAGGTCATCGGGATTTTCTCCCCTGCCCTGAAACCGCTTAATAACGCTTAGTACAAGCCTTAAATTGCCGTTTATCAGCTCCTCCCTTGCGCTACTGTTTCCTTGCTTGGTTTTCTTTAAAAGCTCCACCTTTTGCGCCTCATTTAAAACGGGGAGCGATGAGGTATCCACCCCACAAATAACAACCTTTCCGTACTGCAAAGCTAACACTTCTTCCCTTAATAATTTTCTTATACAAAAATTATTACCTAAAGAAAGGGCTTCAAACATTAAAAATATTTTTAACATCGACCAAAAAGGCTTGTATTCGACAAGGGATTTGTGCATTGCAATAAATTATTATTTATTGGCATAAAAAACTGTGGATATCACGCATTTTTTCATTGAAAAAGAACGGATTTTGTGTTACCATATTTTTTGATGATTTAAATTTATTAACGGGGAGTAATTATATGGATATTTCTAAAATAGATAAAAATTTTATATTGGATGCTAACATTCCTGTGGATGACCTTGCTTGGTATAATGCGGCAGAAAAAACCTTTGACCTTTACGGCGGTTTTCACGATGAAAATGGATATTACCGTATGCCCCGCGATATTGCGGCAGAGGTAAGCGAAGGCGTCAGCGTTTTAAATAATCACACAGCGGGAATAAGGGTACGCTTTAAAACCAACAGCCCCTATATTGCCATTTGCGTTAAATGGGATTGCTATTCTCCAATGAATCATATGGCCGCGTCCGGAAGCAGCGGCTTTGACCTTTACAAGGTTAAAAACGGCTTGCACAGATTTGTTGCTTCTTTTATGGTTGCCAATTGCAACCCGCAAAAAAATGCCGATGGCTTTACCGCCTTTAAATATTTAAACACTCCGGATAAAAACGGTTATTCCGAAGGCGAGCTTGCCGATTATATTCTTAATTTTCCCCTTTACAATGGTGTCAGAGAGCTGTATATAGGCATAAAAAATGACTCCGCTTTAGAGGTTGGCAACAAATATAAAAATAACCTTCCCGTAGTTTTTTACGGTTCCTCCATCACCCAGGGCGGATGCGCCTCCCGACCGGGTAACTGCTACCAGAATTTTATATCCCGCGCCCTTGATATAGACTACATAAATTTAGGTTTTTCGGGTAACGGCAAGGCCGAGGATACTATGGTAGAGTACCTTAAAAGCCTTAAAATGTCAATTTTTGTTTCGGATTATGACCACAATGCCCCCAATGCTGAGCATCTGCAAAATACCCATTATAAGCTTTATGAGAAAATACGAGCTGTAAATCCTAATTTACCATATGTAATAATTTCTAAACCCGATTATCACCACAAATGCGATTGGGAGCGCAGAGCAATCATTTTTGAAACCTTTAAAAAGGCAATGGCATTGGGTGATGAAAATGTTTATTTTATTGACGGAGCATCACTTTTTGGCGGTGATGAGAGCGATGCCTGCACCGTAGACGGAACACACCCCAACGATTTGGGATTTTACCGTATGGCAGAGGGTATAACCCCCATAATCAAGCATATTTTAAGCCGATAAATTAAAGCAAAGGAAAACAAAAAATGACAGAAAAAGAATTAAGAGAAATTAAAAAACGCTTTCGTCCCGATAAAAACAACATTTTAAGCCTGCGCGGATGCCTTGTAAACGGCGAAAAAACCATTATATCTGAAATAAATCAACCAATGGCAACCTGCTCTGTTGAGGATACCGAAAAAATACTTGGCGTTATGAAAAAGGCAATTTCGGGTAGTCTTGGCACCAATCTTTTAGACCTTGAATTTCCTGCTGAGGCACCGACAACAAGTGAAAAGCATCAGCTTTTAGCCGACCTCAGAGGTTCATATTTAAAAAATGAAAATGCTTTAAGATATTTTTATCAGCAGGTTATTGACAGTGTGCATTTTGAGGGTAGCTTCGCCATACTTTTAGCCTGTGATAACTATGATGTTTTTTCATATAATGAGGACGGTGAAAGAGCCGATTCTTCAGAGATTTTTTCATACATTGTATGTGCGGTATGCCCCGTAAAGCCCCTTAATGCAGGGCTTTGCTACCGCGATTATGATACTTCCTTCCGCAGTATTGATGAGCAGACTATGCTCTGCCCGCCCGAGCTTGGATTTATGTTCCCCGCCTTTGATAATCGCGCGGCTAATATTTACGGCACCCTTTATTACACCAAAAATGTATCAGATGTGCATCCCGAATTTATTGAAAATATTTTCGGCTTGCCGCTTCCTATGTCGGCGGCTGAGCAGAAGGACAGCTTTGATGCCTGCCTTAAGGAAACCCTTGCCGATGAATGTGATTTTGAGGTTGTACGCAGTGTGCATGACCAGATTGCCGAAATGGTGCAGGAGCATAAGGACCAAAAGCAGGAGGAACCCTTAAAGCTTTCTAAAAAGGACCTTAAGGGTGTGCTTGAATACTGCGGTGTAGACGAGCAAAAGGTAGAGCGGTTTGGCGAACGCTTTGAGGAGCAGTTTGGCAAGAATGCTGAGGTTGCCCCCAAAAGCATTGTGGATGTTAAAAAGTTTCAGGTTGCAACCCCCGATGTTTCCATAAAGGTAAACCCTGAACGCACCGACCTTGTTTCCACACAGGTTATAAACGGAGTCCGTTACATTATGATTCGCGCCAACGAGGGCGTTGAGGTAAACGGCGTAAACATTGATATTAAGTAGCTATGATTTTAAAACAGAGTTTATTTATCTGCCCCATTTGCGGCAATAAAATGTTTGATTTAGGCACAACCCTCAGATGTATGCTGGGTCATAGCTTTGATAAATCCAAAGAGGGGTATGTTAATCTATTGCTTAAAAATGCAAGTGGCAAGCGGCACGGTGATGATAAATTAATGGTAGCCGCCCGAAAAGCCTTTTTGGATAAGGGCTTTTATGCCACCTTGCGGGAGCGTATTGCCGAAGCTCTTGGCACCGATAAAACCGTATTGGATTCGGGCTGTGGCGAGGGTTATTACACATCCCGCTTTGCAGATAACAATAAGGTTTTAGGCATTGATATTTCAAAAGATGCTTTAAAATATGCCGCAAAAAGATGCCCGAATGTTGATTTTGCGGTTGCAAGCGTTGGGCAAATTCCCCTTGCAGATGGTAGTGTTGATGCGGTTTTAAACATTTTTGCCCCCGATAGCCCAACAGAATTTTGCAGGGTGCTTAATGCCGACGGCAGGCTTATAACAGTACAACCAATGGAAAATCATCTTTTTGAGCTTAAAGCGGCAATTTATGATAATCCTTATAAAAATCCCCCCTTGGAGCTTCAAAAAACAGGCTTTACGCTTTGCGCTACAAAAGAGGTAAAATACAAAATAGCTTTAGAAAGTAATGAGGATATTTTAAGCCTTTTTAAAATGACACCATATTACTACAAAACCTCAAAATCCGACCAACAAAAGCTAAACGATATTAATTCCCTTGCCGTTTCATTGGAATTTTTAATTACAGAGTATACAAAAAAATAAATGCAAAAAAAAATGTGGTGAACGCCAAGCGTTCTTTTATTACGAATAAATCTGTGGATGCGGCGTAGCCTTTACTCCGCGTCCATTTTATTTGTGGGTATAAGGCGGTTTTTTAGCCTGTGCTTTGCCTTTTTAAAGCCACCCGATAAATTGTGGGTTATCGCACAAATTTGCGGTTTAGGAGGCCGTCCCCGGACGGGGAAGGTGGATTTTGTGCGGCGAATAGCCGTGCAAAAGACGGAAGGGGAGAAAAACTTCGTAAATTGCTTTATTAAGGGCTTTCTGCTGTGAATAATCTCCCCTTCCACCGCCGTTCGGCGGTCCCCCTTCCCCGTCCGGGGACGGCTCTTTTGTGCAATAAACTATAATTTATCTATCTAATATATTTATAAACATAAAAATCTGCAACGAAAAGGCTTTTCTATCCTTTTATTGCAGATTTTTCATTTTATTTTATTTGTATTTTAAGGTTTTAATAAACTTTGTTTTTTACAGTCCCTTATTTTTATTTAAAGGGGTTTAGTTTTTTGCCGGCTTTTACAATAAATGTTTTATATTTACCCTATATCCCGTTTACGGTGTTGTTTGACGGATGTGCAAATCACAAATCACTTGCATACATCCTCGGCTGCCGTTTACTCTGATTTATCAAATAAATCATTAACCTCTTTATGAATCTTTTCTTTATTCTGTGCAGAAAGAAGTCTGTAATGGGCAAGCAATAATGCCTCGTCTCTTTTAAGCTCGGAGCATTTCATCAAGGCTTCCTCAGGGGTTGGGGTTCCTAAAACGTCTATTACATCATATCTTTCCTCCTCTTCGCCGTACATTAAAAAGTGTACCGAGGAATTAAACAAAATTGAAAGCTTTTTAATGTTTTCAAGGGTGGGGGTAATATCCCTTTCGTAATAGGCATAGGTGGAGCGTTTGATTTTTAGAATATCTGCAACCTGCTCTTGAGTCAGCTTATGCATTTTGCGTAAGAGCATAAGGGTTTTACCCATAATTGTTCTTTCATACTGCTTTTCTTTTTTTTGTTCCGACATAAAAAATCTCTCCTTATTTATATTTTTATTTAACACTTGACTGATTGGTTAAAATTTGTTATAATCCTATGGTAAAACTTTAATTTGCTGATGTGGCTCAATGGCAGAGCAGCTCACTCGTAATGAGCAGGTTGTCGGTTCGATTCCGATCATCAGCTCCAGAATTCCCGTTCACAATAGTGGGCGGGTTTTAAATTTTACAGCACTCCCGATTTAAAAAGCCCTCTGGTATAATCGGCGCCGCTGTGACTTCCGCCGCTTAATAAGTTTTTTATAACCGACAGGGTATTTTCGGGGGTTTCCAGCGTGAAATATAAATATCCGCCGTCAACCTTAAAGGTGTTTACCGAATCTGAAACATCTGTGATTTTGCAGTTTAAAATCTCTGAAAAACCACCTTGGCAGATTACGGGGAAGCTTTGCTTTTTACGGTCAGTAATGGTGCAAAAATTCTTTTTGCCACTGCACCCGATACCGTTTTTTACGGGGCAGTTGCGGGTGAGCATAAGAGGTTGCCGCCCATAAC
Organism: Clostridia bacterium; assembly: GCA_017623575.1. Lineage (GTDB taxonomy): Bacteria > Bacillota > Clostridia > Oscillospirales > Acutalibacteraceae > UMGS1279. The sequence goes on along the minus strand of JAGAOS010000059.1, from coordinate 10,676 downwards.
ACATAGAATAAATTTCTATTCCGTATGAATCCCCTAAGGAATTAATTTCACCAAAGCTCAGCTCGGGGGAAATTACCGCTGCCGAAAGTCCTAAGCCCTTAGCTGTGTTAATGGAAAAGGTGTTAAAAATATTAAGCCCAAAACCACCCATAATTTTAAAGCCTTTTTTCTGCGCCAGTTCCACTGCAGATAAATTTGAGCATATTATCCGCTCTACCTTATGATTTTTAATGGCATCCAAATCCTTTAGTATTGCTTCATCCAAGGTACTACCTCTAGGTATTTCAGCATATGCATTTAAAAGTAACTGCTTTAAATTGCTATCTGAATTGGTATTAAGCGCCTTTAACAAAATATGCAAGGGTAATGAATAGCCTTTAAGTGATGATAAAATATTCTTGCACTCTGAAAACTGCTCCAAAGTAGCAAAGCGGGCGAAAAATCCCTTTATTTTGCGATTTTGGGAGTTTGGGATTTTTATAACATCAGTATTAACGGGCGCCCTGTTTTGCTTTACACGAATATCGTTAAGCATTGAAACTGCTGATTGACGAAGCTGATTCAGTGCCGATACGGGAAGCATAAGTCCATATTCTATTTCGGCGGTGATATCCTTTGCCTTATAACAGGTGCCGCCTAATTTTAAAAGGGACTCCTTGGCGCGCTCCTTAGTAAGCGGCAGCTTTATTGCCTGCTGAGGTATATTACCCAAAACCGAAACCTCTTTGCCATCCGCCTCTGCTGTTAATCGGGCAGGCTCGCCTGATTTAAGAACCAATTTCATATTAATTGGGATTTTTTGCAGCTCATTTCGGTATAGACCGTGAAGCTTTGAAAGAGCGTCTGCGGTAAGTAGCTTATCCTGCTCACTGCGAATACCAAACATACTTCTGCCAAGCCTTGAGGTATAATATCCATCGGTAAATCCCTCGCGGGAGAAAACCTGCTCCAAAAGCTTGATTATTTCGGCATCCGCTCTGCCAAAATCAACCGTTTGACGCATTGCGGTAACTGCCGAGGCAACATATTCGGGTCGTTTCATTCTGCCCTCAATTTTAAAGGACGAAACCCCTATTTCGGTAAGCTCATTAAGGTATGCTACCAGGCTTAAATCTTTAAGGCTTAAATCATAGCCTGTGCCACCCTTTGCAGAAAAGGGAAGTCGGCAGGTGCCTGCACAAAGCCCTCGGTTTGCGCTTCTGCCACCTAAAAAGGCGCTGAAATAGCATTGCCCCGAAAGGCACATACAAAGGGCGCCGTGAACAAAAACCTCTACATCAATATTAAGCTCCTTTGCCCTTTTGCAAAGCGCTGTAAGCTCTGTTTTGCTCATTTCCCTTGCGGGAACCACACGGCAAAAGCCCATATTTTTTAAAATATCCAATGCCGCCGCCGAATGTACCGACATCTGTGTTGATGCGTGTAGCGGTAAATCGGGAAAATTTTTATGAAGTAATTCAGCAAGCCCTATATCCTGCACAATTACGGCATCAATTCCGTAGCTGTATGCGCTTTGAACAAGCTGTAAGGCATCAGGGATTTCATTGTCCTTAATAAGCGTATTTAAGGTGAGATAGCTTTTTACATTATTAAGCCTGCAATATTTTATGGCTTTTGCCAGCTCTTCCTCACCAAAATTATCTGCATTGCGGCGGGCATTAAATCTGCTGCCCCCAAAGTAAACCGCATCTGCCCCCGTTCTTACGGCGGCAATCAGCATTTCCTCACTCCCTACGGGAGCCAAAATTTCTGTTTTCATAGCCTAAATAACTTCTTTTGCGCCAAGCTTGGTTAAATAATCCCAAACTGTGGCGGTATCATTACAAATAACAAGAATTATAATACTTTCAAATTCTGCCAGAACCCTTTTTTCCACCTTGTTATATTCCTGACCTATTGTGGATTTAAAGGCGGTTGAAAGATTTGTTAAATATTGGGATATTCCCGAAATAACCGTGGCTCGCTGTTTGTCATCATTAACCTCAAAGCAGGCTAAGGTATCGGCCGATGCACCCGTGGCGCTTACCTTTACGCTGTAACGCTTTACATTACCATCCTGAAATACAAAATATGACGGTAACGATACTCCGGAAAGCTCCTTCATTTCAGAAAAGGTTACAAGATTATAAATTTCCTCAGATATTTCAAAAGAGCTGTATTCCTCCCTTGAGCTACAACCCGAAAACGCAAAAATTAGAATTAATGAAAGTAACATTGCAATAATTTTTTTAAGCGAAGAATATATCATAAAAGCCCCCTAAAACAGAGTATTTTTGATTTTGCAATGGTATTATACCACAAAAATTTGAAAAAGTAAAGAGTTATATTAGAAAAATTTCGATTTTTTTAGAATTTTATAAATTAAAATCGAATTTATGTGGTTTTTGTCGATTTTTGGAGCGGTTTTTTCATCCGATGAACAGGCTCAGAAGGGCATAATTTGCGGTTTCGTTAAAAAATACATTATAAACTGCAAAGTCTATTGTAATTTTGTTGCAATTAAATAAAAGTAATAATTTTAGTAAAAAATGGCATTTTACAAATAGTATTTAAACTTTTCAACCGAGTTATCAACCGTTTTTGAACGGATTTAAGCGGTTTACCCGACTTTTTAAACAAAAAATGTTGATAACTTTGTTTATAACTATAATAAAAAAATGTGTTTTTTTACCCTATTTTTTTAAAAAATACCATCTTTTTTGTTTCAATAATACGAAATGTATATAAAAATATATATTACACTATACAAAACTCTTGACTTTTGCACACTAAACCGTTAAACTAAATAATGTTAAGTTTTTTCTTAGTAAAATTTATTAAGTTAGGAGAAATTTTATTATGGCATTAAAAAATGAATATTTGCTTAAAGTTTATAAGCAGGTACAACAGCGTGATGCTTCTGAGCCCGAATTTCTTCAGGCGGTATTGGAAGTTTTGGAATCTTTAGAGCCCGTTGTTGAACAGGACCCTCGTATTGAGCAATGGGGAATTATGGAAAGAATTGTTGAACCTGAAAGAATGATTTCCTTCCGCGTTTCCTGGGTTGATGATAACGGCAAGGTTCATGTAAACCGCGGCTACCGTGTACAGTTTAACTCTGCTATTGGCCCTTACAAGGGTGGCCTTCGTCTGCATCCTTCTGTTAATTCCTCTGTTATTAAGTTCTTAGGCTTTGAGCAGACCTTTAAAAACAGTCTTACCGGTCTTCCTATGGGCGGCGGTAAGGGTGGTTCCGACTTTGACCCCCGCGGCAAGAGTGATAATGAGATTATGCGTTTTTGCCAGAGCTTTATGACCGAGCTTGCAAAACACATTGGTCCCGATACCGATGTTCCCGCAGGTGATATTGGTGTTGGCGCCCGTGAGGTTGGCTATCTCTTTGGTCAGTACAAGAGACTTCGCAACGAATTTACCGGCGTTCTTACCGGTAAGGGTCTTTCCTTTGGCGGTTCTCTTATCCGTCCCGAGGCTACCGGCTTTGGTGCTGTTTATTATGCAGCAGAAATGCTTAAATCCTTTGGTGAGGATATTAAGGGTAAAACCTTTGCAGTTTCCGGCTTTGGTAATGTTGCTTGGGGTACCGTTAAAAAGATTACCGAGCTTGGCGGTAAGGTTGTTACCATCTCGGGTCCTGACGGTTATGTTTACGATCCCGACGGTATTAATACCGATGAGAAAATAGACTTTATGCTTGAAATGCGTGCTTCCGGCCACGATATGGTTAAGGATTATGCAGACAAATTCGGCGCAGAGTACCACGCAGGTGAGAAGCCTTGGGGTGTTAAGGTTGATGTTATTATGCCTTGCGCTACCCAAAATGAGGTTAATGCCGACGACGCTGCAAAGATTGTTGCTAACGGTGTTAAATATTATGTAGAGGTTTCCAATATGCCTACCACTGCAGATGCAGTTGCACTTCTTAAGGCTAACAAGGTTGTTATTGCTCCCTCTAAGGCAGTTAATGCAGGTGGTGTTGCAGTTTCCGGCTTAGAGATGAGCCAGAACTCCATGCGTTACAGCTGGACAGCTGAAGAGGTTGATGCTAAGCTTCATCAGATTATGACCAATATCTACAACACCTCTTACGAGGCAGCTAAGAAGTACGGTATGGAGGGCGACCTTATTGCAGGCGCTAACATTGCCGGCTTTGAAAAGGTTAAGGAAGCTATGCTTGCTCAGGGCGTTGCTTATTAAGATTAAAGCCCTTTGTTAATGTAGTAAAAAAGTAAATAAAAGCAGTCGCATAATTATGGTATGCGGCTGCTTTTTTTGTATAAATTTTAAGAAATAAATTATAAAACATCATACAACAGGTTATTTATTTAGTTTTTTTCTATACTCTTTCGGCGAGCAAAAAAAGCGGCTTTCAAATACCTTTCTAAAATGGGCAGTAGAATCAAAGCCTGATTTATTTGCAATTTCATCAACCGTCAAAGTTGTTTCCCTAAGAAGCATTTCGCCTTTTTCAGCCTGAATTTTTTGTTTCATTTTAACGGGTGACATATTGGCATATTTATTAAATATTTTAAACAAATAGCTTTCGCTTACATTGCAATATCTTGCAACATCCGGTACAGAAAATCGTTCATTTCGATTCATAAAATCAATGGCTTTTTCTATTATGTCTGTACCCTTGATATCATTTTTTTTAAGCTGTTTTTCTACAAGATCCATAAATGTAAATATGCGGCGCATATAGTTACAATTTTTTTTAAAATCAATTCCTATATTATCGGCAGGAAGCTCCTTTGCCGCCGCAATTATCTCGGGCGTGGCGGTAATTACCTGTGGTGGATAATCCCATTTGTTTACACCTATAAAAAACCTTGCAAGCAGGCACCAACCGTAACAAGTGCCTTTATCACCGGCGCGATAATTAAGTGAACAATTCAAATCAACAGGAACAAAAATCAATTCTCCGGAAGAGGCTTCATAAGTGCCGTTCGAGGTTTCAACCTGCAAACTGCCGCTTTCAATATAAGCAAATCTGTAAAGAGTATTAGAGGGTATTTGCTTCAGGTTGGGAGTATTGATTTTGAAAGCAGTAAAACCATCCTCGTTTAAATATTCAATCATAGTATATTATCACCGCCATTTTATTAGTACCGAAAACCGTCGGTTTTGTATAGAATACCATATTGTACAGAAATAGTCAATATGATATTATTTAACTAGGAGGCATTAAAGCGATGTATATGCCATTATAAAAAACAAAGGAGATATAAAAAGTGAGAAAAGTTTTATCTGTTTTTCTGGCTTTGATACTTGTGGTAAGCTGTATTTTTTCAGTTACAAGTATTCCCGCTTCGGCAGGTCCCGATTCCACCGATTGTACCAACAATTTTGAGGATGAAACCAAGTGGACCATTTATGATTACTCGGTAAGCCATGTAAACTCTACCGCTAAGCTTGCGGACAGTTGGGCAAAGGTGCTGGAAAACACCGACAGCAGTTATGTTTACGAGGGCGCAACCTCTCTTAAATTCACATGTCAGTGGCAGGTGCCCGCTTATGTGTTTGCGGTGGAAAAGAACACCGAATACACCTTTAGCTTTAAATATTTAGACCCAACCTCGCCCGCAGAAAGTCCCGTTGCCAGCGCAGGTGTTATAAACAATAACTATAATATATTTTGGGGAAATTCTGAAAATGAGGCATTTTATGCCTTTATTAACACAAACACCGCCTACACATCGAACGGCAACTTTTCTGAGCGTGAAAGCAATTGGGGATTAAATGTAAATACCAATTACACTGCAGGTAAGTGGAACGAAATTGTTTTAAAATTTAATTCGGGTGACAATGAAACTTTGACTTTTTCTTCTATATTCACCTCTGATACAGTTTATGTGGATGATTTAAAGCTTCTTAAAGAAGAGGAAGAGCCCGACCCAACCCCCGACCCAACTCCCGATCCAACTCCGTCAGAAGCATCTAAATGGCAGGTTTATGTGAAGGGTAATTACACCGCCCTTGATGGTACTGCCACAAATAGAGAAGGTTGGAACAGTGTTTCAGATAATACCGACCCTGCATTTAACTGTGGCGACCTTTCATCTGTTAAATATTACGGTTCACATTCTACTATAGCCCTTCCATTAAGTCTTGAAAACGGCAAAAAATATAAAATTTCCTTTAAATACTATATGCCTGATTCCACCATACCGGGTGAGAGCGGAGATTCCCTTTTTTACCAAGTTGGTATTGCGCCAAAGGGTGCTGCAATAGACTCAAACGGCAGACCCGCTACTGCAACCATAGGCGGAGCAGCAACAGGTACAAAAAACACTTGGAACGAATATTCTATGGAGTTTGAAAACAAAGATGCAACCGAAAAGTATCTTTATCTCTTTACGGTATTTACCGCAGGTTATACTGTATATTTTGCGGATGTTAAAGCGGAGGATATTACTCCCGAGCCCGACCCGACTCCCGATCCAACTCCCGATCCAACTCCGTCAGAAGCATCTAAATGGCAGGTTTATGTGAAGGGTGATTACACCGCCCTTGATGGTACTGCCACAAATAGAGAAGGTTGGAACAGTGTTTCAGATAATACCGACCCTGCATTTAACTGTGGCGACATTTCTTCGGTTAAATACTATGGCTCACATACTACTTTCACCCGTCCTTTAAGTCTTGAAAGCGGCAAAAAATATAAGATTTCCTTTAAATACTATATGCCCGATTCCACCATACCGGGAGAAAGCGGAGATTCCCTTTTCTACCAGATTGGTATTGTACCAAAGGGTGCTGCTCTGGGTACGAACGGCAGACCTTCGGCAAGCGCCATAACCTTAGGCGGTCAAGCCTTGGGTCAAAAGAATGTATGGAATGAATACTCTATGGAGTACGAAAATAAGGATGCAACCGAAAAGCATCTTTATTTCTTCACAGTATTCACAGCAGGTTATACTGTATATTTTGCGGATGTTAAAACAGAGGATATTACTCCCGAGTCCGGACTAACTCCCGATCCAACTCCCGACCCGACTCCGTCAGAAGCGTCCAAATGGCAGGTTTATTTAAATAGCACCCACCCTACCGTTGACGGTACTGCTACCAACCGCGAAGGCTGGAACAGCGTTGCGGATAATACCGATGCAGCATTTAATTACGGTGAGCTTAATTCCGTAAAGGTATATGGCTCTCACTCCACAATGGCAAGACCTTTAGAGGGCATAGAAAAGGGAAAAAGCTACAAAATATCCTTTAAATTCTATATGCCCGCTTCTACCGTACCCTACAAAGAAAACTCCATGTTTTATCAATCAGGTATTGTTGCAAAGGGTACTGCCATATCCTCAGGCGGCGGTTCGTACCCTATGGTAGCGCTTAAATACGGTGAACTCTATATGGGTGAATTTGATAAATGGAATGAATATTCTATCATCTACACCAACTGGGATGATACGGAGGAATTCTTCTATTTCTGCCCTGTGTTTAACAGCGGCTATACCTTATACATTGCCGATTTTAAGGTAGAGGAAACTTATGTTGAAAATCCCGGTCTGCCCCCCTTCAACGGTTGGGGAACCGAACCCAAAGAGAATTATCTTATTAGTTTTGATGATTTTGATATTCCCTTTACCGAAAGCTATGTAGAGGTGGTAAAAGGTCCCGAAAGAGATAGCGTGGCATCTAATACCCTTCATATTATAGGCGGCGAGTATAATTATGCCGTATTTCCAAGATATGATACAGTCACAAAATACAATGACCCATATTTCACCCTTCCCGTAAAGGAAAACACCCTTTATGAATACAGTTTCTGGATTTATATTGATGAGGATGCAGGACTTATTACCTGGTTGCAGTTCTTTTACGATCATGCAACTCCGGGCGCCTACATTCTGCTTAATAAAACCGAAGATAAGGGTAAATGGATGCAGTATACCGCAAGATTCATCACTAAATCGGGTCAGGATAAGATTTCCTTAGGCTTTAATGCAAGTGAAAAACCCTATGATATGTGGATTGATGATTTCAGAGTAAGAGAAATTGCTCCCGGTGTAACCAGCACTATGGGTAGCGCAGGCTACTGCGAGGATATGCTTAATATGCTTCAAGACGATAATCTTGTGGCAAAAATCGAAAAGGGCAACACCACCACGCTGAAAATTCCTGTTGCAATCTCATCTCAGTACACCTTTGGTATTGATATTGCAAGCAAAAAGGCATCAAATTCCCGTTTGTTCCTCTCCTATGACGGAATTAATCCAATCCAGCCGAGTGAAGAAAATTCCCCCGTTGCCGAATTAAAAGCCGGCTCAAAGAACGGTCGATATAGCTTTAGTTTTGTTACCAATACTTTGGGCTACATTTACATTGTTATTGAAAATGATGACAGCGCCCTTTCCTTTGCAGAGCCTATGTTGTTTTATTCCTACACACTTTCCTCGGGCAGGCTCGTAGAAAGTGAAACCCCCATTGACCGTGAGCTTTCGGTTAACGAGGGTAAGGAAAAACTAAAGAAAATATCCACCACAATAACCGATGCCGAAAATAATTCGGATAATGAATTTTCAGAAAGCCCCAAAACGGGTGATTCGGCGCTTCCCCTTATGATTCTTATAATTACATTTATTGCGGCAACCGTTTTACTTGCAGTTACCAAAAAAGGAGGTGAGCAGGCATAATGAAAGCTAATTATATTAAAATTATATCTATGCTTCTGGTACTTGCCCTAATGCTTTTTGCATTTGCGGCTTGCAGTACCAAAAAAGATGATACCCCTTCATCCTCCGAGCCTGCTTCTTCCTCAGAAGTTCAATCTACCGAAGAGCCTGAAACCTCCGAGCCCGAAGCATCTGAACCCGAGGACACCGCCGATGATGAAGACTTCTTCACAGATGAGGGCTGGGATGATGACTGGAGCGAGCCTGAAGAGGGCATCTACTACGAGCCATTTAAAATCAACAACACTAAATATGTAAATGAACAGTTTATGGGCATAGGCTTTATTCACGAGATGTTTTCCCGACAGAAGGATAAAAAGGGTCGTGTTTATAATGATGCACAAATCGCCTATGAGCTGGATACTATGAAGAAAATGAACATTAAAACCATCCGAGCATATTACGGTGCAGATTATTCCTGGGATCCCGTTACCCATACCCGTAATTTTGAATCGGAGGAGATGCTCAATTTCTATCAGAGCTGTAAGGATATGGAAAGCATTGGCATTACAATCGGTCTGCAGGCTCAGTGGTCTTTAAGGCACTTTTTAGTCGGCGCTAATGGTTATAATGATATGTCACAGTTTGCGCTTTCGGGTCTTGTTACCGATGATTTCACCGAAACCTGCCAAAACTACCGTCGTTTTATGAAGGATACCGTTCTGGCTTTAAAGGCTCACGGTATTAACAATGTTAAATACTTCTTTGCCTATACCGAATGTCATAATACCTTCAACGATGGTTTGGATATTAACGGCAACCCCACAAACAGCAACAATGAGGACTACGAATTTGAAAAGCTGTTTCCAATTTATGATGAGGCCATTACAGCACTTCACAACGGCCTTAAAGATGCGGGACTAAGAAATCAATATAAAATCGTAGGCCCTTGTGACAACTGGGTAAGAAGCTGGGCGGAGGTTGGTTATTCTCCCTTGGTTAAGTATACCGTTGAGGAGCTTTCGGATGTGGTTGATATTATAGGCACCCACAACGATTATGCAGAAGGTAAAGATCTTGCAGACGATGTTTTTTATGACATTCCGCAGGAGCGACAAGAATGGACCTACAAGGCAGCAAGGGCGGCAGGTAAAGAGCACTGGCTGGACGAGTTTAATGTGCGTATAGGCCTTGGCAGTGCCACCGCTGCAGAGCGCAGAGAACACTATGATAACCCCATTCGCGGTGTTGCCGCAGGCGCTATGATAAACGGTGTTTTAAACTATGGATATGCCGATAATTTATTCATCTGGTCGCTTTCAGATGAGCAATGGCCGGATAACAATACAGGCGGTATCGGAAGCGAGTTTGACAACGGTGTTCAGCTAACCGGCTATTTACCCTGCTTGTTTGAATCCTCAAGACCCTACCGTCCATGGTACGCAATGTCACTTATGACAAGGTACATCGGAGCAGGTAAAATTTATGAATGTGAGGTCGGCTGGGGAATTTATATCTCGGCCATTGAACGGGATGACGGCGAGCTTACCATTCTTGTTACCAACTACAATCTGGAGGCAATGCCTGTAGAAATCTCCTTTGAAAAATCGGTTGGAGGCAGAGATTTCTACCGCTATACATATGAAAATAACAAGATTGTATCTGCTCAGGGTAATGAGATGATAACAGCCGACGGTGTGGCAGAAAAGGTTACAAACAAAATTTATGACACAATAAAACCCTATTCTGTAACAGTTTATTCCACACAATATAACTAATGTTTATTCCTCTATGGAATATCTCCCTAACAAAGCATCGCCCGACATTTGTCGGGCGATGCTTTGTTGATAATATTTATTAGATAAATTATTGTTTGAAGATGTGACCTCGGAGGCCGTCCCTAGACAGGGAAGGGGGCGGCAGATTGTCAAGTCAAGTGCAACACTTTTTAGAAATAAACTCCAACGGCGAAATGTAATCAAGACATTTGCGTGGGCGATTGTTAATTAAAGATAAAACTGATGAGAGCTGTTCTTCGGTGACTTTTGAAAAATCAGT
>JAGAOS010000058.1 GCA_017623575.1 Clostridia bacterium | reverse complement strand
GTGGCATCAGCTGGGATCGTTTCAGGGAAGATTTCCTCTACCACATCTTTTTCATCGATCTGTGCGTAAGCTCGGCTGTAATACTGAATGTCGGTAGTTGTAGTCGTCGCCGTCCATATATCAAGAAGGAACACATAGAATACCGAAGCAAGTAAAAGAACAATGGACAGAATCGTTGTCCAGATAGCCGTTGCAGATACGCCCAGCTTGCCCTTTACCGCAAAGAAGGCAACAACCCCAAGGATCAATGCCGGCAAGATGAGAAGCATCATTCGTCCCCAAAGGGGCTGAACTACTCCTGCGAACACAATAAAAACTGCTAAAAAACAGAGTAATGCACAGGTGCTCATTATGATTGGATAGCGTGCGTATTTGAGCTTCATATTATTGCTCCTTCCTGTACTCTAAGATGTCTCCAGGTTGGCAATCCAAGGCTTCGCAAAGCTTTATCAGTGTCGAGATTTTCAAGGCTTTTGCTTTTCCGTTCTTCAGTACCGAAACATTTGCAATTGTGATACCCACTTTTTCTGCTAACTCTGTAACGCTCATTTTTCTTTTTGCGAGCATTACATCAATATTGAAAATAATCTCTCCGTCCATCGCAAATCTCCTTATATGGTCCAATCACTTTGCTCTTGCAGTACAGCCGCCTTTTTAACCAGATGGGATAATGCGGCAGAAGCCACAGCGACTGCAACACCCACAAAGACGATTACAAGCGAAGCGATAACTACACCCGGATGGCTCATATTCAAGAAGAGTAACACAATATTACCAATGAAAAAGAATGCAGCATCCAAAGTTGATAAAATGGAGATGTTTTTTAATAGAGATGCATTCTGATCCGTAAAGGACCGATCGTTACCAATATTGGTCGCAATCTTCCATGCGTAGCCAAGTACAGTGAAACAAGGAATACCGGAAACCCAAATAAAAAGAAGCCAGGGCCAAAACCGGTTGGAGAATTCCGGATACTGCGAGCGTAAGCTCATACCGTACATAGGGACAACCAAGGCATACACAACCAATCCGCAAAGCGCGACTCCGATTAAAACTACTTTTAACCAGTTTGAAAAAAACTTCTGCTTCATACGAATAAACCTCCTGTATCTATTGCGTTCAGTATATCACCTTTTTAAAAGAATGTCAATAATTATTTATCGCATTGCGATAAATAAAAATCGTGTAACAATATATTATACAAGATGAACCATTTAACTACTATCTCCTAATAGACCTTATGTGTTCCCCGGCAGACATGAAAAGACCCTGCTATTTTTGAGAATAGCAGGGTTGCATTCAATATAGGAGTTGAAAATATGAAAACATACACGCAAGAAAAAGCAATTGGTGAGAGTTCAAGTCTTGCTTGAGAAAAATATCTTTTTTGTACGCACAAACCGAAAACTAAAAGTTTGCCTATAAAAACAGAAAAAACCCTGATAAAATCAGAGTTTTTCTGTGGCTATATCTTTTTTGTAGCCCTTTGATGGCTGGGGTGGCAGGATTCGAACCTACGAATGCAGCAGTCAAAGTGCTGTGTCTTACCGCTTGACGACACCCCAGTATTTAATTGTAAAAATGAATCCTGCCACGGTGGCAGGGTACTCTGCGCTACGGTTTTTTCGAACACTGCGAGTGTTACCGAAAAAACTTCGTTGCTCGAGACTTCGTAGACTTAAAAGCCTACCGCGGCTTTTAAGCTACTTCGACGAACCTACGAATGTAGCAGTCAAAGTGCTGTGTCTTACCGCTTGACGACACCCCAGTATTAATTTGTAAAATAAAAAGCCGCGCTTTTGCGTGGCTTTTTTAAGTGGGGTGGATAATCGGGTTCGAACCGACGACCTCCAGGGCCACAACCTGGCACTCTAACCAGCTGAGCTATATCCACCATATATTGCATCCCACAAACGCAATAACAATTATACCATTAAAAGAGAATTTGTCAAGTGTTTTTTTGTAATTTTTTAAAAAAAGGCAAATTACCCAAAGTAGTTCTTAAATTAACTCTTTTTATGGCAAACTTATGATAATATTTATTAATGCAAGGTTTATTATAATTGTATTAATTTGTTTTCTTTGGAAATAATAAGTAAAAATAATTTATGGAGTGATTTTTGTGGTAACTATAAAATCAGTTAAAGGACTTCAGGTTTTAGATTCACGCGGAAACCCTACTGTCTGTGCTCAGGTTGTTTTATCTGATGGCAGTGCGGGAGTTGGTATTGCGCCCTCAGGAGCTTCTACAGGCGCCTATGAAGCCTATGAGCTTCGAGATGGTGATAAGGCTTTTTATGGCGGAAAAGGTGTTACAACGGCTGTTGAAAACATCAATAATATAATTGCAAAAGAGCTATGTTCTCTTATATCACCAACACAAAAAACGGTTGATGACTGTATGATTGAGTTGGATGGTACTGAAAATAAGTCATCGTTAGGAGCAAATGCAATTCTTGCAGTATCAATTGCCTTTGCCCGTGCATCAGCTGAATCGCACAAGATTCCGCTTTACAGATATTTGGGTGGAGTAGGCAAAAAAACGCTGCCTGTTCCTATGATGAATATTTTAAACGGCGGCGCTCACGCTTCAAATAATGTTGATATTCAGGAATTTATGATTCTTCCCAAGGGCGTAACCTTTGCAGAATCCCTTCGTATTGGAAGTGAAATATATCACCGTTTGGGAAAAATCTTAGGTGATAAGGGACTCCGCTCAGGCGTGGGTGACGAGGGTGGCTTTGCCCCCGATATTGAATCTGACCGTGAAGCTTTGGAGCTTATTTGCGAGGCTATTGTATCTGCAGGGTACGGATTTGATAAGGTTGGTCTTGCTCTTGATGTAGCCTCCAGTGAGTGGTATCGTGATGGGAAATACTATATGCCTAAAAGAGGTATTTATATGTCTGCGGGCGAATTAATTAAAACTGTGGAAGAGCTTTGTAAAGATTTTCCTATTATTTCTGTAGAAGACCCACTTTCTGAGGATGATTGGGAGGGCTGGTGCGAAATAACAAATAAGCTTGGCAGTAGTGTTCAGTTGGTGGGGGATGACCTGTTTGTCACCAATACCAAAAGGCTTAATATGGGTATAAAAAAAGGCGCGGGCAACGCTATTTTAATTAAGCCCAATCAAATTGGTACCGTAAGTGAAACTCTGGAGGTTATTGATTTAGCTTTGAAAAATGGGTATAAATCGGTTATCTCACATCGCTCAGGTGAAAGCGAGGATACCTTTATTGCCGATCTTTCTGTTGCTGTTAATGCGGGTATGATTAAAAGCGGTGCGCCCTGCCGTACCGACAGAGTTGCTAAGTATAACAGGTTGCTGGCCATAGAAGATACTTTATTATAAAATCATGAATATATTGTTATTAGACATACCCTTTTAATAATAAAATATATTAGATACTAAATTAATTTATTAAGGAGTATGGTTATGATTATAAGAACAATCAAGCTTAAAAAAATACTTTTATACCTTGCGGCAACTTTTGCATTTGGTGTAATTGGTGCGTTATTAGGTGGGGGAACAGGGCAGATATATACTTCACTTAATAAACCACCGCTTTCGCCACCCGGAATAGTCTTTCCAATTGTTTGGAGTATTTTATATCTGCTTATGGGAATCGGCGCCTATTTTTTAAGCAATGAAAAAAATCCCAAAAGCTCATTCCTTTTAAAAATATACTGGGTACAGCTTATTTTAAATGCGCTCTGGCCTTTGATTTTTTGGCGACTTAGAGCTTATGAATTTGCCGCAGTAATTATTGTTGCACTTATAATTTTAGTTGTTATTCTTACAATAGGGTCCTTTAAAATCAATAAATTAAGCGCAATACTATTTTTGCCATATATAGTCTGGCTGTTATTTGCATTATATTTAAATATAGGTATTGCTGTTTTAAACTAAAAAAAGAACTTGCACTTAGTAGGTGCAAGTTCTTTTTTAGTAGTTACTATTTGTTATTCTGCGGCTTTTGTGGGCGAAAGACTATCAATAATTACATTAGCATCAGAGCCTGCAACCTGGGGAAGATTACCGTCCCATTTTTCAAGCCATTGTTGATAAAGAATGTTGTCGTTAAGTGATTTTGCAATGGTGTCATTGGCTTTTGCTTCAGCTTCAGCGGCAATAATTTTTGCTTTAGCGGCAGCTTCTGCTTCAATTATTTTTTGCTCTGCCTCGGTTTGTGCTTTGAGCTTATTTTGAGCTGCAACCTGCTTGTCCTCAACGGCCTGAGTGAACGAATCGGTGAAATCCAAATTTTCAATGGCAGTGCTTACCAATTCAATATTATATTGCTTTAATTTGCTTGCAAGCATATCTTCAACCTCTTTTGCAAGCTTAGCGCGAGAGCCTATAATATCTTCAGCATCATATTTTGCAGTAACGGTTTTTAAAGATTCATGAATACAAGGGGTAACAACTGTATTGTAATAATCCTTGCCTATAGTTTTGTAAATTGTTTGTGCATTTGATTTTTCTATACGGTAGTTAAGGGTGTATGTAGCAGTAACTTCCTGAATATCGCTTGAAAAACAAGACATTTCTTCAGAACCCTTTTGGGTGCGGTTGTCCATATTAATTACATCAGAGAAGGGGAGCTTTACATGAACACCGGCCTCGAAGGTGTAATTTTCAACCTTACCAAATGTAATTACTACACCTGTATGACCGGTAGGAACCGATACAACACAACTGGCAAAGACACCAACAACGCCCAAAACAGCAATAATTATTGGTATATATAGCATCTTTTTTGCCTTTTGACTTTTGCTTACAACAATTGCAGCAATAATGCCAATTACTAAAACTATTAATGATAAAACGCATAAAACCATAAAAAACACTCCTAAAAGATTTTATAATTATATTATAAATCTAAATTTTTTCTATGTCAACATTAATTATGTAAACAAAAATAAGGCAATCTTACAATTAGAATTAATAATTGTAAGATTACCTTGAAATTACATTAAGGGAATAAGTAGCATTTTGGCATTTTGTACTGTATCTTCATTTAGTTTATTAAGAGATAAAAACTCTTTGCGTTTTGCTGAAAAGCTTTTTGCTATTTCCCAAACATTTTCTCCTTTGTCGGCATAATAAGCAATGAGTGATGCCTTGTTTTTTATAGGTGCATTTTCGTCAACTTCAAGCTCGGTAATAACAGAATAGGAGCATTCATCGTAAACCGCGGCGTGAATCACTAACTCTAATTTTAATTCCGGATCTCCGGATGTAGTAAGTGAAAAATCACAGTTAGTTATTTTAATCTCGGGATGACAATAGGGCTTGTTAAGAGATTTATCAAAATTAAAGGGATATTCAAAGTCAATTATTCTTTCAAAGAAATCAGGGAATCCGTCTGCATTTTCATAAATTACATATGCTGTAACGGCACCGCTTATAACAGCAGAGTTATTTTCGTATTTTATACTATTATTACCTGTTTTGCACCAAACATCTAATATTTTAACGGCATTATCACTTGGCAAAGACAAAACTTTTTTGCATATAAATGCTTCATAGATTTGTTTAGCAAGCTTTGAAAACTTAACCTCACTTAGCTTTGGGTTTGTTATGTATTGTGTTGAGTATATATCGTATATCACAGGAATGTTACTGTTACACCTTGCAAAAACACTTATTTCAAGCTTGCTTACAAGCATAAGCTTTCTGCATTCATTGTCTTCGGAATTTCTTATGGAAATATCAAGCCCACAAACATATGAATCTGCATCACATTCACACAGCTCACTGATTCCCGGTATGTCAATAATTTGATTGAATGGAATATTCGAGCAGTGTTTTATAAATTGGTTTTGCTCTGCTAAGTAAAGTAAATCAATTTTTAGATTACCCTTTATTATTGTTTTATCTGCCACTATTTTGCAATCGGTAATATTTGAAACAGCATTTGTTCGTATTATTTTTTTAGCGCCGGGAAGATTTTGCGGTAAAACAAGTTCTTCATCAATTATGAAGGTTTTAAAGGTTTTTCCCAATGGGGTTGTTGCCTCGGCATCGCCTTTTAGCTGCTCAAAACAGTTGTTGTCAATATCTGATATAATTTCGCTTTTTTCAATTACAGTAACCAAAGCATTGAGTTTAACAGAACTGCGCAGACTGATTTTGCGTTCTGTTACTGCTCGGCACGAATGTACAATAGCAGTTGTATTAACTTCTCCATAGCCACCGTCCAGACTTTTGGAAGCCTCAAAAACCTTTTTGAACGGAATCTCCTGCTTGGTGTTACACAATTCTCCTTCAGAGGAACAATAAATTATGTTTGCAATAGCATCGCCTTCTATTATAAATGAAGGTCCGCTTATTTGCTTTGTTATAATATACGGCGTGATTTCGCAATTGAGTATTTTTTTTATATCTCCCTCAAAATCAGAAAGCATAAAATCGGCGTCAATAGGTAGTTCAGCTGCTTGCTCTAAATAAATTTCTTCGGTTGATACATCATAGTTTGTAATCTTAAAATCCATTATCATCGCTCCTTATAATAATTCCTTGTTTTATTAATATTCAAAAAACTATTATAATATGCAAAAAACGCACCGAAAAAACGATGCGTTAAAAAATAGATTTATTTATTGATTGATTTAAAACTTAACTATCGGTGTTTTTTGAACTTGAATCAAAATTCAAATTCAATTTGCCTCTTTTGTAAAGATCGTTTAAAACAATAAGGGTAAGAGGGAAACCGAATAAGCCTACAAAGCCTAGTAATCTTAAACCACAGAACATAGAAAGCAATGTAATAAGAGGATGAAGTCCAACCTGATTACCAATTACTTTTGGCTCTAGGAAATTGCGTATTATAGTTATAACAATATACATTAATATTAATCCAATTGCTTTTAAAATATTTCCTGTAAACAGTGAAATAAGTGCCCACGGAATTACTACTGCACCGGTACCCAGAACGGGCAAAATATCTATTACGCAAATAATTGCGGCCAATAAAATAGCATTGCTTTGACCAATTAATAATAAACCTATGGTTAATTCGGTAAAGGTTATAAGCATAAGCAAAATATAACCCTTTAACATTTTAAATATATTTTTAAAGAAGGTATCTTTAATTTCTAAAATTATATTCCAAATTTTAGATGGGGTTTTTCGTTTTGCCAAAAGAATAATTTTGTCATAATCATATGCAATGTAACAGCTTGCAACAACTGTTACAATAATGCTTATTAAATATGATGGTATGCTTGTTGCAAAATTTAAAGCCCAATCTGAAAGCGCAATACCTAAAGAGGTTATAGCATCGGTTAGTTTTGCAGGTAGAGTTGCAATATAATCTGTAATTGCTTGCGGTAAACCGCTAAGCGCCTGTGTTAGCGATGT
This sequence comes from Clostridia bacterium, assembly GCA_017623575.1. Lineage (GTDB taxonomy): Bacteria > Bacillota > Clostridia > Oscillospirales > Acutalibacteraceae > UMGS1279. The sequence goes on along the minus strand of JAGAOS010000058.1, from coordinate 5,264 downwards.
GTTAAAATTATTTACTAGTTCCAAAAATTCAGGCATCATATCGGGGAGTATGGAGATTATACCGCTAAGCCAACGGTATATTAAGAAAATAATTAAAACAATCAGCACAACAATTACAGCATAACTGCACACAACAAAAGCTATAGTTAAAGGACCTTTTGTTATTTTAGTTTTATTGCATATTGCCTTAACCGGTTTTTGAACCAAAAAGCTAACTAAAATGCCAATTACAAATGGCAATAAATAAAGAGAAAGAAATTTAAAAATAAAATAAACCAATGCAATTGCAACTGCATAAAAGGCAAAATCTATTAAAAATTTTCTTTTGGTTTCAGTTGTCAAAGTAAATCAATCCTTAATGAAAATTGTTAAATATACTAATATAATACTCTAAAAAACACATCTGTTCAAGGGTAAATTGTAAATTTTCGTAAAATTGCACATTAATTAATGAAATTTTAGAAAAATTTCTTTGTAACTGCTATTGATTTGTGGCGTAAAATGTGTTATATTAGATGTTACTAAAAACATCTGTGTTTGGGTGGTGGACAAGATTTGAAGAGTGATATGTTGCTTGTAAAAGCGGAGGTTTTACCTGAAGTTTTTCAAAAAGTTGTGCTTGCAAAGCAGCTTTTAAATTGTAAAAAAGCAAAAAGTGCAACTGAGGCAGCAAAAATATGTGGTATTTCCAGAAGCGCTTTTTATAAGTATCGCGATGCTGTGTTTGCCTATAAAGAATTAGTTGATGGAAGCATTGTTAATTTGTCTGCCGTTTTGGAGGATAAAGCAGGTGTTCTTTCAATTTTTATTTCGGCTCTTCACGAAATGAAGGCCAATATATTAACCATTAATCAAGGTATGCCATCCGGTGGGGTGGCACAGGTTACGGTTTCATATCGTAGCAACGAAAATGTTGGCAACATTGCAAAGGTGCTTGAACGACTTTCAAAAATTGATGGAGTAATAACCCTTGAACAAGTATTAGGCGGGGTTTGATTTTGGAGGATAGATAATGGAAACTGTTAATGTAGCGGTTATGGGGCATGGTGTTGTAGGCTCCGGTGTTGTAGAGGTTTTGCTTTCTCACGAAAAAAGCATTGCCAAAAAAGTAAAAAATGAAATTAATGTTAAATATATCCTTGATTTAAGGGATTTTCCCGGTCTTGATTATAGCGATCGTTTTATAAAAGACTTTGATCTTATTTTAAAAGATGATAGCATTAAGGTTGTAGTTGAGGTTATGGGCGGCGTTCATCCTGCTTATGAGTTTGTAAAAGCTTGCCTTGAAGCAGGAAAAAGCGTTTGTACATCTAATAAGGAGCTTGTAGCTGCACACGGTGCAGAATTACTTAAAATAGCAGGGGAGAAGAATGTAAACTTTCTTTTTGAAGCTAGTGTTGGTGGCGGAATACCTGTTCTTCGCCCCATTGCACAGTGCCTAAGTGCTAATGATTTGTATGAAGTTTTTGGTATTTTAAACGGTACTACAAACTTTATTTTAACAAAAATGATAAAAGAGAATATGGCTTTTGATGATGCACTGGCATTAGCACAGCAGTTAGGCTATGCAGAAAAAAATCCCTCTGCTGATGTTGATGGTCATGATGCTTGCCGTAAAATTTGCATTTTAGCAGCCCTTTGTTTTGGTAAACATGTTTATCCGGAACAGGTTCGCACCGAGGGTATTACAAAAATCACCCTTGCGGATGTTGAATATGCAGATATTGCAGGATATGTCATTAAGCTTATCGGGCATTCAAAGCTTTTAGAGGATGGAAAAATCACTGCTGATGTTTATCCCGCTCTAATTCCCAAAAGCAATCAGCTTGCGGGCGTTGATGATGTCTTTAATGCAGTTATGGTTCGTGGAGATGCGGTTGGAGATGTTCTTTTCTACGGTCGCGGAGCAGGTAAGCTTCCTACTGCAAGCGCAGTTGTAGCAGATGTTATGGACTGTGTTAAGCATCTTAGCGCAAGAAAATACCTTTCATGGGATGACGGCTTTGATGGTTATGTTGTTGATTCAGAATCTGTTAAAACAAGACTCTATGTTCGCGCAGAGGTAGATGATATTATTGATGCTAAATCCAATGTTTTTGCTTCAATTTCAGATGCTGAGTTCATTATAAATCCTGATAATAATAATGAAGTCGCTTTTATTACTCCTGTAGGAGTTGAAGCAGAGCTTAAAGAAAAAATAGCTTCTGTAAAACAACTTAAAAATGTATCTGTGCTCCATGTTTTGGATTAGGGGTGCGTTGTGTGGTTAAAATAACAGTCCCTGCAACAAGCGCAAATTTAGGCTCCGGCTTTGATAGCCTTGGCTTGGCGCTTACAATGTATAACACAATTTATTTAGAAGAATATGATGGAATAGATATTGTTTCTTTGGATGATGTTCCAATTCCTACCGATGAAAGTAATCTTATTTTTTCTTCGGCAAAACGAATTTATGAAATCGTAGATAAACCTTTTAATGGCCTTAAAATTCGTCAAAGCAACAATATTCCAATGGCTAGAGGTTTGGGTAGCTCATCTGCCTGCTTGGTTGGCGGTCTTATGGGGGCAAATGCTCTTTTAGGCAACCCCCTTACTAAAGAAGAGCTTATAAATCTTTCTGCCGCAATTGAAGGGCATCCCGATAACACAACCCCCGCAATTTTGGGTGGACTTGTTACCTGCGCTGTTAATCACGGTAAGGTTTATTCCGTTAGTGTTCCTGTGGATGGTCATGCAAAATTTGTGGCACTTATTCCACCTGAAACCTTAAAAACTTCCCATGCAAGGTCTGTCTTACCGCAGACAGTATCCAGAGAAAATGCAGTATTTAATCTTTCCCGAGCAGCGCTTATGACAGCTTCGCTTTTTTCGGGAAGGTTAGAAAATTTAAAAATAGCTACCGATGATATGTTGCATCAACCATTCAGAATGGGGCTTATTAAGGGTGCAGACACTGCATTCCGTGTTGCTTATGAAATTGGAGCATATGGTGTTTATATCAGCGGTGCGGGCTCTACCATAATGGCAATAGTTGATGATAAGGATAACAGCTATGCTGAAAGAGTTGAGTTAGAGCTTAAGAAAAATGGTATTTTTAATTGGGCAGTTACTGAGTTGCGAGCCGATTCTGTCGGTGCAGTTGTGAAAACTGTCTTAAATGAGAAGGAGTAATTTTTATGGCACTTATTGTTAAAAAATTCGGCGGAAGCTCGGTTGCCAATGCCGAAAGAGTAAACAATGTTGCTCGAATTGTAACTGATGAGTACAAAAAGGGTAACAATGTTGTGGTTGTTGTTTCGGCTCAGGGCGATACAACAGATGATCTTATTGATAAAGCAAAGGAAATAAATCCTGATGCTTCAAAAAGAGAGATGGATATGCTTCTTTCTGCAGGTGAGCAGATTTCAATTTCTTTACTTGCAATGGCTATTGAAAAGTTAGGCTTTCCTGTAGTTTCACTTCTTGGTTGGCAGGCAGGCTTTCAGACAAATTCCAATTATACTGTAGCCAGAATTAAAAAAATAGAGTCAGAACGCCTTAGAGCAGAGCTTGCGCGCCGTAATATTGTTGTTGTTGCAGGCTTTCAGGGCATTAATAAGTATGACGATGTTACTACCTTGGGTCGTGGCGGTTCAGATACAAGCGCGGTTGCTATTGCAGCTACATTAAAGGCAGATCTTTGCCAGATTTATACCGATGTTGATGGCGTTTATACTGCCGATCCCCGTAAGGTAAAAACCGCTGTTAAAATGGACGAAATCACATATTCAGAGATGCTTGAGCTTGCATCACTTGGCGCTCAGGTGCTTAATAGTCGTTCTGTTGAAATGGCAAAAAAATATAATGTTGAGTTAGAGGTTCGCTCCAGCTTAGAGCCTCAGAAACCAGGTACAATTGTAAAGGAGACAGTTAAAATGGAAAAAATGTTAATTCGCGGTGTAGCTTGCGACAAAAATGTATCTCGTATTTCAATAGTTGGACTTAGTGACCATCCCGGTACTGCTTTTAAACTATTTAATGCTCTTGGTCAGGCAAAAATCAATGTAGATATTATCTTACAGTCTGTTGGTCGTGACGGTACCAAGGATATTACCTTTACAGTTTCTCAGGACCAGTGCAAGGATGCAATGGCAGCTGTTGAAAAAATGGAAGATGTTCTTAAATACAGTAAGGTTGTACATGATGAAACGGTTGCAAAGGTTTCTATTGTTGGTACAGGTATGGAAACTCATCCCGGTGTAGCCGCTAAGATGTTCGAGGCTCTTTATGATGCAAATATAAACATCCAGATGATTTCTACAAGTGAAATTAAAATTTCTGTTTTAATTGATGTTGAAGATGCTGATCGTGCAGTTACCGCCGTTCACAATGCTTTTATAAACTAATTGATATTTTTAATCCCCTTCAATTTTGAAGGGGATTAACTTTATATTTGCCCCAAAAAGGTGAAGGCTCATACTCCATGCCCGATATCCCCGACATTGCTAAGGGAAAGAGTAATGTCGGGTATATCGGGCATTAGTTGATGAAGGCAAAATAACTTCTGATGAAGCATTTGCAGAGCTTTCCCGACAGTTTGGCGAAATGGAAAAGGGTTAAAATCCAAGGTGGATGTGACCGTTCCTCAAAAGGTAAGCGAAAAGCAAGGCGAAGCCTTGTATAAAAAAAGAAGTATAACGGTGCGTAAAGTGGGGTAAGAAAATCTATTAGGTGCGTAACTGCGCTGTTTGAGAAATTGGAATTTGTCAGTATTACAACTGCTTAATCTCATTGGCAATCATAGCCACATCCTTTGCGTTTGTATCAATTATAATGGTATCCAATGTTTGATACATCGGTATTCTTGCTATGCTTCTCTCAATTACATCTTCAGAGCGAACACCTCTTTCTACATCCATTGATAATCTTTCGCACAGAGTCTTTTCATCCGCTACAAGTGAGACACATTTCACCTCACAGTTCTGTGTATCCAGCTTCTCAAGTATGGAATCGATAATTCTCTGCTCGTGCATCACCCAACAAAAAATAATATTCTCGTATGCAGAACATTTCAGAAAATTATTGAGTAAGTAACAAATATTATTCGTCACCATTGCTTTTGTTTCATCGGTTACTTGGAACTGATTTGCATCCCAGCACCAATCTCCGTCAAGAAATACACTATTCGGTAAATCCTGTTTGAGCTGTTGGCACACAGTTGTTTTTCCAACTCCCATAGTGCCACCAATCATATATAAAGTTTTCATCATTCACACCTACAAATT
>JAGAOS010000057.1 GCA_017623575.1 Clostridia bacterium | reverse complement strand
ATGCCTAAACGACAGTGAAATATATTAAATTTCGGCTTTGAGGAGTAGTGCACACTCCTTAAAAGCCACAAAATTCCGCTTATTTGATTTTTTGAAGTACACTTAAGCTATTTACCCTAACTTCACTTTTTCATTTAAGCGGTTATGAAATGAGGTGATCGTTTGAGAATACCTGAAGAGGTAATTATGGAAATTAAATATAAAAATCCAATCGAGGATGTTATTTCGTCTTATGTAAATTTAAAAAGAGCAGGCAGAAACTTAAACGGTCTTTGCCCATTCCATAACGAAAAAACACCCTCCTTCACAGTTTATACCGATACAAGCTCCTTTTACTGCTTTGGTTGTGGCGCAGGTGGGGATGTGTTTGGTTTTATCCGTAAAATAGAAAATCTGGATTATGTTGAAGCGGTAAAAAAACTTGCCGACAGAGCGGGCGTCACCATACCTGAGGGTGATTACGATGATTCGTATTTAAAGCTTAAAAATAAGGTTTATGAAATAAATAAAGAAGCCGCAAGGTTTTTTCACAATTATCTTTTTACACCTGGTGGAAAATGGGCGCTTGATTATCTTACAGGCAGAGGTTTAGATGTAAAAACCATAAAGCATTTCGGTCTTGGTGCCGCTCCCAATGAATGGGACGGGTTATTAAAGCATCTTAAAGAAAAAGGCTTTCATCTTTCAGATATGGAGCAAGCAAATGTAATAACCAAGGGTAGCAAGGGCGGTTATTATGACCGTTTTCGCAATCGTGTTATGTTTCCGATAATTGAGATTAACGGCAAGGTGGTTGGCTTTAGCGGTCGCCGTCATCCTGATGAGGAAAAGGGCGGTAAATATGTAAATACCTCTGATACACCCGTCTATAAAAAAAGCAAAACCCTTTTTGGATTTAATTTTGCAAAAAATCATTGTGCAAAGCAGCTTTTGGTTGTAGAGGGAAATATGGATGTTGTCTCTCTTCATAAGGCGGGCTTTGAAAATACAATAGGAACCCTTGGTACCGCATTTACAAGTGAGCAAGCACGCCTTATTGCCCGCTATACAAACGAAATTGTTCTTAGCTTTGATAGCGATGCCGCGGGTCAAAAAGCGGTGGCAAGGGCAACCGAGGTGCTTAGTGAATCGGGACTTAAGGTAAGGGTATTAGCTGTTCCTGACGGTAAGGACCCTGATGAATTTATTAAGAAAAACGGTCCCGAGCGCTTTATGGCTCTGCTTGAGGGCGCAGTGAATGAAATTGAGTATAAACTGTTTATGGCGGCACAAGGATTGGACACTTCCACGCCAGACGGCAAAGCAAAATACTTAAATCTTGCTGCAGAAGCATTGGCAAGTATCGGCAGTCCCATAACTGTGGACCTATATGCCGGCAGGCTTGCAGAGCAGTATAGTATAACAAAATCAACTCTGATTAAAGAGGTAGAAAAAATTCGTTATGCCAAACGCAAGACTCAAAAGAAAAAAGAAATTCAAAGTATCATAAGGCCGGTTTATAGAAATAATGAGGTAAATCCTCTAAAGCGTACCAATCAATTGGCGGTGGCGGCGGAGGAAACAATAATTTCTGTATTAATGTCGCATCCGGATTTGCTTTCAAAGTTTGAAAACCTTACTGCAGAGGATATGATTTCTCCAATAAATAAGCGCATATTCAAAGCGGTGGCAGAAAGCATAATGGGTGCAAACGGCAAATTTGATATTTCTCTTTTCGGTGATGAGTTTTCCCCCGAAGAGATGGGATATATAGCTTCACTTCAAAACAGTAAGGGTCCCTTTATTGAACCTAAAAAATGCCTTAGCGATGCTATTGCCGTGCTGGAAAAGGAAAGAATGGGCAGTACACCATCTGAGGCGGGAAAGCTTGCTGATGATGATTGGGCAAAATATATGGAAAAAATAATTCAGAATAAAAAAAGGAGTAACTGATTATGGATAATAAGGATATTGTGAAGAAAACAGATGATGTAACCGCAAAGGCTAAGGAAAATGATGATTTTGAAAAAGAGCATGATGAATTTGGTGATATAGACAGTATTCCCGATGATGTGGATATACTTTCTGCCGAGCCACCCGTGCTTGACCTTGATTTTGATGAGCCTACTATGGATGAGTTGGCTTTAGAGGAATTAGATACCGATAATCTTGATGAGGACATTTCAAATATTGATTCCATATCTTTGGATGACCCTGTTAAGGTGTATTTAAAAGAAATCGGTCGCGTTCCTCTTCTCAGCGGTAATGAGGAAATTGACCTTGCTCTTCGTATATGTGAGGGCGATGCCGCCGCTAAAAAGCGTCTTACCGAGGCTAACCTTCGTTTGGTTGTAAGTATTGCTAAAAAATATGTTGGTCGCGGTATGCATTTTCTTGATTTAATTCAGGAGGGTAATGTTGGTCTTATAAAGGCTGTTGAAAAATTTGACCATACCAAGGGCTTTAAATTCTCTACCTATGCAACATGGTGGATTCGTCAGGCAATTACCCGCGCCATAGCCGACCAGGCAAGAACTATTCGTATTCCCGTTCATATGGTAGAAACCATTAATAGGCTTAAAAAGGTTCAAAGCCAGCTTTTGCACGAAAATGGTCAGGAGCCTACTGAAGAGGTTATTGCCAAAAGAATGGAGCTTTCGGTAGAGCGAGTTCGTGAAATTATGCGTGTTGCTCAGGAGCCGGTTTCAATGGAAACCCCCATTGGTCCTGAGGAGGATAGCCGTTTAATGGATTTCATTCGTGATGAAGATGCCATGGCTCCTGATGATGCCGCTTTAAAAACCATAACAAATGAGGATATTGATACTGTTCTTCATACCCTTACTCCAAGAGAAGAGTCGGTTATAAGACTCCGTTTTGGCTTGCAGGATGGCCGTTGCCATACCTTGGAGGAGGTTGGCAGCGAATTTAATGTAACCCGTGAAAGAATTCGCCAGATTGAGGCAAAAGCGCTTCGCAAGCTTCGTCATCCAGTAAGAAGTAATAAATTTAAGGATAAATAGGATTTTGTTATGTTTTTAAACAATGAAACCGATTATGCAATTCGCATAATATCCTGTTTGGCTGAAAGCAGTGACAGGGTAGATGCCGCGGGAATAGCTGAAAAAACCGGAGTTACCTTAAGGTTTACCTTGAAAATTCTACACAGATTGGTGCAAGGCGGTATTGTTAAATCCTTTAAAGGTAATAAAGGCGGTTATATTCTTGCCCGTCCCGCTGAGGACATCACTTTACTTCAGGTGGTGGAGGAAATTTACGGTCCTCTTAATCTCAGCCGTTGTCATAGTGACGGAAGCTGCGGTTGTACACACCCAAACGGATTTTGCGAGTATAAGGATGTTTTTTCAGATATAACTAAATATATGCGAAAAAAACTTTCCGAAGTTACTTTTAAAAAGTGAAAGGACTAAAAGCATTGAATTATACATATAAAACTAAGGGAGTTTGCTCCCGCTCAATTGTTATTGAGTTAGATGGCGAAATTATAACCTCTGTTAAGTTTGAGGGCGGTTGTAACGGAAACACAAAAGGTATATCCAGTCTGGTTGTGGGTATGAATATTGATGATGTAATTAATAAATTAGACGGAATCAATTGCGGATTTCGAGGTACTTCCTGTCCCGACCAGCTTGCAAAAGCATTAAAGGAAATAAAACAGGGTATTTAATTTTATTTTAAGCAGGTGATCAAAGTGTGTCAGGATCAAGATATGAAAATCGTTGGCTCAAAGCCTTCTGATGATGTAAAGAAAAATGCCGAGCTTTTCAGTGATGTTGCAGAATATGAGCGTGAAAAGTCAAATGGCAATATTGCCAGGGCAAAAAAGCTTGGAGAAAAACTTGCTGCTGAATTTGTTGAGGTCTTTAAAAAGGATGAACTTACCTTTAGCGAAAATGACAGTGAAAGTCTTATTACTCAAAAGGTGCTGTTGCTTTCCTTTACTGTAATGGCAGGTTTGGAGGAATATTGCCCCAATATAACTTTAGCCAATGCGGCAAGAACTGCCTTCTTTGATGAGCTTAATAATCTGGATAAGGATTTGTTTGGAAAATCCTCCGATACCGGAGCGTTTTCGTTTTATTATCTTTCCTTCCGCAGGGGTATTGAAGTTGACCGCAGAGTGGGGCAGACCTTTGCAATGCTTTGCTCCCATGACGGCGACCCAATTTATCAGGAACTGGGCGAGGCTCTTTACTGTTGGTTCCGTTCAACCGTTCAAAGCAAGGTTGAATTAGCGGAATTTGAAAAATAATTTTTCGGGGGTTAAGTATGAAGAAAACATTGTCTTTTCTTTTATCAGTATTAATTGTACTGTCTTCTGTTTTGTTTCAAAATTCCAATATAGTAAATGCTGAGAATAATGCCACAAGCGGAATTACGGGAGAATGTATATGGATTCTTGAAAATACTACCCTCACCATAAGTGGCGAAGGCAAAATGGGGGATTATACAGATCAAAAGGGTGCCCCTTGGGGGAATGGGGTAAACAAAATTGTTATAAAAGACGGTGTTACTCAAATCGGTAATTATGCATTTTGTAACAGTACCGCTATTACCGGTATAGCTCTTCCGGAAAGTGTTATAACTATAGGCGATGGTGCTTTTAATGGTTGTACAGGGATTGAAAAAGTAAGCCTTACAAATAAATTGGAAGTTATAGGTATCGCTGCATTTTCGGGTTGTACAAGCCTTGAAGATATAAACTTTTTAAATGGTTTAAAAAATATAAAAAATGTGGCATTCAAAGATTGCATCAGTCTTAAAGAAGTAATCCTGCCGAGTTCTGTGGTAACTATAGGTTCTTTTGCATTTTCAGGCTGTACAGGACTTACAAGTATAAATATTCCAAGCGGAGTGGATAGTATAGGCGGTAGTGCGTTCTTGGATTGTACCAATATTGAAAGTATTACCCTGCCGAACAGTATAATAAGCATCGGCGCCTTAGCGTTTAATAACACAAAGTATTACAATAATTCTGAAAATTGGGAAAATGATGAGTTATATATCGATAATCATTTTATTAGTGTAAAAAAAACTTCAGGAGACTTTAAGGTTAGAGAAGGCACCTTAACAATAGCATCTTATCTTTTTGCTAATAATGATATTATTGGTGTAACCATTCCCGATAGTGTGGTCAATATAGGATATGGAGCGTTTAGTTGTTGTGAAAATCTTGTAAACGTCACCATAGGTAATGGTGTTAAAAATATCGGCGATTCTGCGTTTTTTATGTGTGATAGTCTTAAAAATATATCCATAGGTAAATCTGTTGAAACTATTGGTGAGTATGCCTTTTATGAATGTACGGCTTTGGAAAATGTATATATAACAGATCTATCGGCTTGGTGTAATATTGATTTTATAAGTTCTCCTATGCGAAGTACGGTGAATTTATATGTAAATGATGCGCTTTTAACCGATTTGGTTATTCCGTCAGAGATTACAGAAATTAAAACCGGCGCATTTTGTAACTATAAAAAACTTGAAAGTGTAATAATTCCAAAAACTGTTGAAAGTATAGGAAATATGGCTTTTTATGGCTGTAAAAATCTTAAAAGCATAAGTATATCTAACGGTATTACAAGCATTGGGGAAATGGCTTTTTGGGGTTGCACCAATCTTGAGAGTGTTAACCTTCCCGATAGCGTTATAACTATCGGAACTGGTGCTTTTAGTTATTGCACAGGAATCAAAAGCATTAGACTTTCGGATAATATATCTGAAATGGGCACCACCGTTTTTAGAGATTGCGAGAGCTTGAAAAGCATAAACATTCCAACTAAGCTTACCAACATACCATATGCTTCATTTGAAAGTTGCAAAAGCTTAGAAAGTATAATTATACCCGAAAATATAAAATCAATAGGTGATTCTGCCTTTTATTGTTGTTCAAATCTAAAAAATATAACCATACCCGATAGTGCTGAGTTTATTGGAGCTTCGGCTTTCGATAACACCGAATACTCTTATGATTCATCTAATTTTGAAAACGGTGTGCTATACATTAATAATCATCTGATTGCAACAGAGATGTTTAATGATTATGGATTTTATAAAATAAAGGAAGGAACCCTTACAATTGCCGCTGATGCGTTCCGCAGCAAGAATTCTCTTGAAAATTTAAACATTTTAAGCAGTGTAATCAGTATAGGGGAGAATGCCTTTAGGCAAACGGGCTTAAAAAGTGTCAGCTTTTGGTGTGATGTTAAAAAATGTGATTTAAACAGCTTTTCTTCAAACACCTATCTTACCAAAGTGTTTTTCAGTAAGGCACTTACAGAGGTACCAAGTAGTATTTTTAATGATTGTAATAATATCGGTCAAATTTATTATGAAGGCACCGAAGAAGAGTGGCAGAATATTATCATTCACGATAATAACGGTTCTCTTTCCACCGCTACAGTACATTTTAACGCCATAAGTATATTTAATAATATTTCAGGTGATATAAACGGTGACGAAACTGTGAATTTGCAGGATGTTGTTACCATTGCTCAGGTTGTTGCTGATTGGCAAAATGTTTTTTATAACCAAGCTGTTGCTAATATAGACGGTAAAAATGGTGTAGATTTGCAGGATGTTGTTCATTTGGCGCAATATGTGGCAAAATGGGAAAACATTGTTTTGCATTGATACACGCAGCTAAGAAGGAATTATGAAAACTCTGTGGAATTTTCTGCAGAGTTTTTTGTGATTTCTTATTGCTTTTTATATATTTATATTATATACTGTAAGCATAAAACCTTATTAGGAGGTAAAGACAATGCTTTATCCAAAAAACAAATCAGAAAAATTAAGCCTTGAGCTTTTTAAAAATCCTACTTCCGAATATCGCTGCACACCATTTTGGGCGTGGAATTGTGACCTTAAAAAGGATGAGCTTTTAAAGGAAATTGATTTTATGAAAGAAATGGGTATGGGCGGCTTTCATATGCATACCCGTGTTGGTATGTCTACCACCTATCTTTCAGATGAATATATGAATTTTATTAAGGCGTGTACCGATAAGGCAGAAAACGATAATATGCTTGCCTGGCTTTATGATGAGGATAAGTGGCCCTCAGGATTTGCGGGCGGATATGTTACTAAAAATCCAAAATTCCGCAAAAGACATTTGCTTTTCACCACCGTTCCTATGATGGAAAACGCAAATAAAATTGAAGATGATGATGCTTCCGGTAAAGCCACCCGTGCCGATAATGGCGTGCTTATTGCAAGATATGATGTAAAGCTTTCAGATGATGGCTATCTGGAAGCATATCGTCGTCTTGCCGATGGTGAAACAGCCGAAAACGATTTGTGGTATGCCTATTTGGAGGTTGATACCGAAAATCCCTGGTTCAACTTTCAGGCATATGTAGATACCCTTTCCAAAGAGGCTATTGATGAGTTTATAAAGGTTACCCACGAAAGATATAAAGAGGTTGTTGGTGACCGCTTTGGAACAGTAGTTCCCGCAATATTCACCGATGAACCTCAGGTTACCCACAAAACCCGACTTGATTACGCTAATGAGAAAAAGGATGTTATTCTTCCCTTTACCGATGATATGGAGGATACATATTTTGCTACCTATGGCGAAAGTCTGCTTGATAAATTCCCCGAGGTTATATGGGATAAAAAGGGTATAGCATCGGTTACCCGCTACCGATATCATGACCATGTAACCGAGCGTTTTGTAAATGCATTTTGTGACAATGTAGGCGCTTGGTGCCGTAAAAATAATATTATGCTTACAGGTCATATGATGGAAGAACCTAGTCTTGAAAGTCAGACAGGCGCTATAGGTGAAGCAATGCGCGCTTATCGTGGCTTTGATCTTCCCGGTGTGGATATGCTCTGTGATAGCCGTGAGTTCAACACAGTAAAGCAGACTGCAAGTGCTACTCATCAGTACGGCTATGAGGGTGTTCTCAGTGAGCTTTACGGCGTTACTAATTGGGATTTTGATTTTAGAGGTCATAAGCTTCAGGGTGACTGGCAGGCGGCGCTTGGTATAAGCGTTCGCGTACCTCACCTCTACTGGGTTTCTATGAAGGGTGAGGCAAAGCGTGACTATCCTGCATCTATTGGTCATCAGTCAAGCTGGTATAAGGAATACCCCTTTATTGAGGACCATTTTGCCAGAGTGAACACTGCTATGACACGCGGTACAGCCGATATTAAAATAGCTGTAATTCATCCCATTGAATCCTATTGGGTGTATGACGGTCCTAATGATACAAGCTTTGAAATCCGTAATGAAATGGATAATCGCTTTGCACAGCTCACTGATTGGTTGCTGTTTGGTACTCTTGATTTTGATTTTGTTGCCGAATCTTTATTGCCGCAGCTCTACGGTGGCGCAAAGGATGGCTTCAATATAGGCAAAATGAAGTATGATGCAGTTGTTGTACCTGCACTTTACAATATGCGTTCCACCACCTTAAAGGCTTTAGAAGAGTTTGCCGATAACGTCGGCAAGGTGATTTTTATGGGAAATATCCCAAATCTTGTTGATGTTTTGCCCTGCAACGCCGCAAAGGAGCTTGCCAACCGTACAATTTACATTGATTGGAATAAAAATGCGCTTCTTTCTGCTTTGGAGGAAAACCGTGATGTTGAAATCAGGGATATCAGCGGTAAGTATTCTACCAACCTTTTCTATGGTATGCGTAATGATGGTGAGGGTAAAAATCTGTTTATCTGCCATGTAAATAAAGCGCCTAATAATAGAGTGAACCCTGAAGAAGAATATAATATTAAAATTAAAGGTATTTATAAACCTACCTTGATGGATACCGTAACAGGCGAAATGAAGGAGCTTTGTGTTACCTATACAAATACTCATACGGTTATCAAATGGAAGTGTTATCCGCAGGATAGTATTCTTATTCGGCTGGATAAGGGAATCAGTACAGCATCTGTAGAAGCGTCGGCTCCCGTTAAATCAGAAGAATATCTACCAAGCGAGGCAGAGCTTATTCTTCACGAACCCAATGTATGTGTTATTGATACAGCTCGCTTTAAAATTGATGATGGTGAGTGGCAGTCAAAGGAAGAAATGCTTAGAATTGGCGATGCCGTTAAAAATCAGCTTGGTATGTCGGGTGGTGCCGCTAAGGGCGCACAGCCTTGGGTATTTAAAGCCGAAGCGCCAAAAAATACCGTAACCTTAGAGATGACTGTGGAATCTGATATTGATGTAGAAAATGTTCAACTGGGGTTAGAGGATGCAGATATAAGCACCGTTTTTTGGAATGGCGAAAAAATTTCGTTGGAATCCAAGGGCTATTATGTGGATTTCTCTATTACTAAGGTTAATTTGGGTAAGCTCAATAAAGGTATAAATACCCTTACAGTAACAATGCCGTTTAATGTTGTTTCCAATATTGAAAATTATTTTATTTTAGGCGATTTTGGCGTTGAGGTAAAGGGCAGTAAGGTGAAAATCATTAAGCCTTCAAATAAAATTCAATTTGGCGATTGGACAAATCAAGGTCTGCCCTTCTACGGTGGTGCTTTAACCTATCGCACAAAGATTATGGGTGGCGCCAATACCGAGGTTCGTTTGGGTCTGCTTTCGGCACCCTGCGTAGTTGCCTATCTGGATGGCAAAAAGGTAGCCAACATTTCACTTAATCCTCACAGTGCAGACCTTGGCGATTTAAGTGAGGGTGAGCATACTTTGGATTTTGTGGTATATGCCAGCCGTGTTAATACCTTTGGTACTTTCCATTGGACACATAGATGCCACCACTGGTATGGACCACCTGCATGGCGTTCAAAAGGTGCAGATTGGTCATATGAATATTGGATTAAGGAAAGTGGAATACTATCAGCACCAAGAATTATTAAAAGATAATCGGGTGATATACTATGTCGGACGGCGTGTTTCAAAGAATTTATGATGTGGTTTGCAGTATTCCAAAGGGCAGGGTAGCAACCTATGGTAAGGTGGCTATGTTGGCGGGCAATCCCCGCTGGGCAAGGGTGGTTGGATATGCCTTGCATAATAATCCAAGACCTGGGGAAATTCCTTGCCACAGAGTTGTAAACCGCGCGGGTAAAACTGCCGAAGCTTTCGCCTTTGGCGGCGGAGACCGACAAAGGGAACTGCTTGAAGCCGAGGGAATTGTCTTTGAAAAAGACGGTACAGTAGATCTTAAAAAATACGGGATATAAAAAAAGGAAGCCTTGCATTTTGTAAGGCTTCCTTTTTGCTATTCTAAACAATCTTTATAAATTTTCAATACATCCTCGGCTGTAAGGGGGATAATGGCCTTGTCAAGCCCTTCCATCGCCGCTTTTTCTGCCATATCGGCAAGGTGAGTTTCGTCAATACCATAATCCTTAAGTGTGCGGGGGAGCTTTAAAACATCAAAGAAAAATTCTTCGGTTTTTTCTATTGCCTTGTTTGCAATCTCAAATGGGTCAAGCGATGGGTCGATTCCCCAAACATTAACACCGTAGGAAACAAATTTGCCTACCGTTTTATCGCTTAAAATAAAGCGGAACCAGCTTGGGGTCACAGTGGCAAGACCTGCGCCGTGGGTAATGTCATAATAAGCGCTTAGCTGATGCTCCATAGCGTGGCAGCTCCAAGGCTCACCACCCTTGCCTGCGGCGGTAAGTCCGTTAATTGCAAGGGATGATGCCCACATAAGATTGGCTCTTGCCTCATAATCATCGGGGTTATTATACGCTTTTTCGCCGTACTCAATACAAACCTTTAGCAGAGTTTCACTTATTCCGTCGGTAACTTTTGCGCCCTCAACTAATGAAAAATAAACCTCAAAAATATGGCTTATAATATCGGCGGTTCCGCTTGCGATCTGCCAAGGGGAAACGGTGCAGGTGTATTCGGGGTCAAGCACCGAACAAACAGGCTTTACAAGAGGGGATTTTAAAGCCTTTTTCTCATTAGTTTGCATATTGGAAATAACGGCGTTTCCGTTCATTTCGGTACCCGTTGCCGAAAGGGTAAGCACCGTAAAAATGGGAATAGCACTTGTTATAAGACTGCCATCAAGCAATAAATCCCAGGGGTTGCCGTCATAACCTATAGCGGCTGAAATGGCTTTAGAGCAGTCAATAACCGAACCGCCGCCAATAGCAACAATAGCCTGTAATTTGTTTTCTCGGCAGAGCTTTACGCCCTCCACAACCGATTCAAGCTTGGGATTAGGCTCAATTCCCGAAAGTTCAACAAATTCAATTCCGTTTTCCTTTAATATTGATACGGTTTTGTCATAAAGACCGATTTTTTTAACCGAGCCTGAGCCGTAGGCAAGAAGAACTTTTTTGGCTATGGGAGCGACCTCCTTACCTAAGCTTTCAACTTGACCTTTGCCAAAAAGAATTTTTGTGGGTGTGTGAAATACAAAATTATTCATAAAATTACCTCTTTATAATTCAACAGTTTCTAAAACCTTTAAAAGCTCGGTTGCAATAATGTAGTGACCTGCTGAGTTGGGATGCACTCGGTCATTAGATAAAAGATAAGCGCTTTCCTTTTCCATAAATTTATCAAAAGCGGCTTGAACATCACAGAAGTATGTGCCATATTCGTCGGCTAATTTTTTAACTACCTTATTATAGTCGTCACACATTTTTCTAAGAGGATCATTTTTGTTTGGCTCTAAAAAGTAGGGGGTAATTAAAACCAGTTTGCACCCTGTATTAAGGGTTTTTTCAATCATTTTTCGCATATCAGATTCATAGTGGTGAATGTCTAAAAGCTTTAAATCCTCAGGGAAGTTAGTGCCAATATCAAAATGACGCCAAACATTGTTGATGCCAATCATAATTGTCAGCACATCAGGATTTCGGCTTAAAACCTCATCATCAAAGCGCTCAAGCAAGGCTTTGGAGGTGTTTCCGCTAATACCTGTGTTATCTATCCAGATTTTTTGTTCGGGGTAGAGGGCACATAGCGCGGTGTCAATAAAATAAGCGTAACCACCGCCAAGGCCTGTATTTCTGCACCCAACGGGGCGGGCTCTGCCACAATCGGTAACGCTGTCACCCGTAATTTCAATTCTTGCATATTTTTTTAACATAAAATCACATCCAATATGTTTTTTCTTGACAAATAAGAAAAGTATGATATAATATAGGTGAAATAAGGTGAATCGTATAGACGGTTTCGCCCTCAAATGATTTGATTAAAAAGATTTAACCGCACAGTTTGCAGACAGGGCGGTTATTTCTTTTTTATGACCGTTATTACAAGGGTTATAATCGAAATTATAACTATACTAAACTGAAATAAATCCTGATTGTTTATGTACATAGGGCATCACCCCCGTTTCCGAGGGCGAGATTAAACCGCCTACCGTTGAAGACTCACCTTATTCCGCAGAATATTATAACATATAATTATAACATTTGCAATGATTTAAATGATTATTAAATTTTAAAATAAAAGTAGGTTGAAGGTATGGAAAATGTAATTTTAACCAATATGTGTATGGTGTATGATAACAACGGCAATGTCCTTGTTCAAAAGCGAAAAGATACCGACCGTTGGCCGGGAATAGCCTTTCCGGGCGGACATGTAGAAGAAGGGGAGTCCTTTACCGCCGCCGTTATCCGTGAGGTTTTTGAGGAAACAGGAATAACAATAAAACACCCTAAGCTCTGTGGAATAAAGCAGTGGCAGACCGAAAGACAGGGTGTTATGGCTCGTTACATAGTTTTTCTTTATAAAACCAATGAGTTTGAGGGTGAAGCACAATCATCAAGTGAGGGCGAGGTGTTTTGGGTTAATAGAAAAGACCTTGATAGTATGAAGCTTGCAAACACCTTTGAGCATATGCTCAAAATTTTTGAGGATGACTCACTTGAAGAGCTTTTCAGCTATAAAGAAAACGGAATCTGGCAATTTGATTTTTTGGGATAATAAAGACCAATACCCCGATGAATTGTGAGTTGTAAGCCTTCCCCTTGACGGGGAAGGGGGACCGCGTCAGCGGTGGATGAGGTGACAAAAAGCCTGCAAAAGTCTTTAATTGTGCCGCTTTGCGTCACTCACCTCATCCGTCACTTCGTGACACCTTCCCCGTCAAGGGGAAGGCT
>JAGAOS010000056.1 GCA_017623575.1 Clostridia bacterium | reverse complement strand
ATTTGACAATTGAATAAACATATGCTAAAATAACAATGGTTTATTTAATAGGGTGAAACGAAAAGGTTATTCGTTTCTTTGTCAGCTAGTAACTGGCAACGGATTTTCTAGAGGAAAATCTGCCATAAGCAGGAGTGTATTCAAAAGATAACGAAAATGCAATGTACTGTAAAGGTAGAGTTGCACTTGTTAGCTATGCTGTACTCCTGCGTATAGGACTAAGGCAAAAGAACAAGTTAGCACTTACCTTTCGGGGTAGGTGCTTTTTTGTTATCTTTTTGCCTTCTTTTTATGTTTTGTTCTCCGGTAAGTGACGGGTTCAAAATAAACGCATAAAGGAAGGTGGTTCAAAATGATTGGATTTGACATGGGAAGTTAGATGCACCAAAGATTTGGTGCCGAGAGCTACAGTCTGAATTCTGCGACGGACTGAGAATCACTAGCAGAAAGCCCTTGAAGTCGGGTTAGACTTCATCAGTCGATGCTCTAAGGCTGATTATCCGTAGGACCAAAGAACGGGAAATACGGAACTAAAGAGCTATCACTGTTACGGCAACGGACATAGTGATATAGGTTTTCTTAATCTCTGATTTGTTTGCCCACCGAGCAGTTCCGTGCTGGCCGTCACCAACAGTCTTTGACTTGATGTTATTAAGGCTGTAGATGTGAGCAAGAAGTGTTACACCGCCAAGCACTGTAAACATGACCGCGCCAACAATTAAGACAGTTGTAATTCCTGACACTGATCCTCGTCCTCACTTTCTTCGGGATATAATAAATCCTCGTTATCCGAAATTTAAGATAACGAGGATATTTTGAGTAGAAATTTTATCCGAGAAGATTCCCAAGAAGCCTGTGAATCACAGGAATCACAAGGAATTTTACTCGGATAAAATTTCAAAAATAATTGTTATAATTATTAAGCCATAAAAACATATAGGAGGCTAATAATTATGGAAAAATTAGAAAAAGTGTGTCCATCACAGTTTCAAGAGACACTGGAGGACTTCGTTGCCTTTTTACAGGCAAAGGAATTAAGGGAATCAACGATATTTTTGCAGACAAAAGTTATCACCTCAACTTTATTAAAACTTGATTCCTATGGAATAATGCAAATCGGACAAATCACCCCTTCGTTGATATATCGGCTATACGAGGACACATCGGATAAACATAATTTTGTGTATCCGATGCGTAGTTTCCTCCGATTCCTTTATCATAGCGGAGATTTATCACGAGACTATTCTCATATAGTACCTGCGAGAAAAAAGAGATATCCAACTCCATCAGTTTATTCAGATTTGGAAATCGAGAATTTTTTAGCAACCTTTGACCGTTCCTCGCCTGTTGATATCCGAGATTATGCAATTTCGATGTTAGCACTTCGGCTCGGAATGCGAACAAGTGATATTGTTGCACTAAAACTGAATAACCTTGATTTTAACAAGATGAAAATTAGTTTTACGCAAATAAAGACCGAAGTCCCCCAATGCTTGGAGCTTGTCCCAGAGGTAAGAATCGCACTTCAAGATTATATTGTAAATATACGTCCTAATACAGATATTCAGAATGTATTTCTTACTCTCACAAATTCTCCATCTCCGCTTTCAGCGCAAACTGTATACTGCAGAATCAAGAAACATCTGTTAACAAGTGGAATAGATATAGGGAATCGAAAATGCGGTGCTCACGCACTACGGATGACATTAGCGAGTGAACTAATATCCGAAAAGGTTCCATACGATGTCGTAAGAAAAATATTAGGTCACGAGGATGCAAAAACCGCAAAGCATTATATCCAATTTGATATCGATGCACTTCGATGCTGTGCAATACCAGTTCCACCACCATCCGGAAGGTTATATCAATACTTCGCCGGCAAGGAGGAATTACCGCTATGAGGAGACAAAATTATCTGTATAAGCCACATCATTATCGTCTGCATCAATAGTCGGTGCGATAGCAGCAATGGCAGAGCCACCGCAGATGCCTGTACCTGCAGAGATAAGGTTGGAGAGTTTCCAATTAAGTCCCAACGCCTTGCCGATAAAGTAACCGCCGCCAAAGCAGGTCAGCAGCGTAAAAATCATAACGGTTAAGGACATTTTGCCTACATTGAGGATAGTTGTAATATTAAGAGATAAGCCAAGTAAAATAATGGCAAACTTTAAAATCTTTTTAGAAGTAAATTTGAGTCCAGATGCAAAGACACTGGTATTCCTTAAAAAGTAATTGAGGAGCATACCAATGAACATTGCGATAACGGCAGAGCCAATAAGGTGGATAGGCAACAGATTTTCAAGCCAATACGCAAGAAGAGCAACGCCTACAGATAATATTATTCCGGGAAATACTTTTAACACTTTCATAACCAATCTCCTGTTTTCTTTTTTGCCACTTGATTATACTACGGTTTTGTGATAAAATCAAATTATCATTTATTATCAACTGATAATATTAATTAATCGGAGATTGTTATGTTAGACTACAGAGTGCTTACCTTTCTTGCCCTTTATGATGAAATGAATTATCGCAAAACGGCTGAAAAACTGAATATGACACAGCCGGGTGTCACACAGCATATTCATTATTTAGAGAATTATTACGGCGTAAAACTGTTTGAGTATGATGGACGAACACTATCAAAAACCAAGAACGCCCAGCGGCTAAAGCGTTATTTTGACAGCATCAGGGCAGAAGAAGCGGATATCCGTGAAAAGTTCATCCTAGCCGATACCGTTCATATGACCGTTGGTGCAACCAAGACCATTGGTGAATTTGTTATTGTGCCGAAGATCCGTTCCTTTCTGCAAGATCCAAACCACACGCTCGATTTAATTGTTGATAACACAGAAGTCCTTTTACATATGCTTGAAAAGGCAGAGATAGATTTTGCCATTATTGAGGGTGTATTTGATAAATCCAAATACGGCTATCACCTTTACAAAAAGGAAGCGTTTGTGGGAGTTTGTGCAAAAAGCCATCCTTTTGCGAATAAAACTGTTACCCTTGAAGATATTTTTGCAGAGGATATTGTTGTAAGAGAGCCTTTTTCGGGAACAAGAACATTACTGCATAACGCTATTACAGACCGAGGTTTTTCCCTTGATAGCTTTAAGCGTTACAGCTCTGTCAGTAATTTTTCCGTAATCTGCGACCTTGTGGCAAACAATGGTGCAATTACCTTTGCTTATAATCCTATCTCCAAATGTCGTGACGATCTTGCAACCTTTACTGTTGCGGATATGCAAATCAGCGGTGAATTCAATTTCGTGTATTGTAACGAACATGTTGCAAAGAAGAAAATAGAGCTCATTTTCTAACAGCTATTTTTAAGCATATAATTTGAAGTCCGCAGAATACCCCTGCAATGCTTTACCTTGATTTAAAGCCTAGTATTAATGTAGCTTTTAAAAAAAAGAATTCTATAAATATACCTAAACCCAAAATCCTCATTTGTAAGAATGGAGATTTTTGGTTTTATACTTTTCTATCTTAACAAATTGCCTTCAGCAAGTTAAAATAATACAAATTATAACCACCATTCAAGTGCACTAACAGTTATAGTTTTGCGTACATTACCAGCGCTTGTACCAATAACTATATTGAAAAAGGGAGCGGCAAAGCCACTCCCCAGAATTTAAGTATTGCAATTAAATATTAACCTTTAAGGTCTGACCCTGCTCGGCAGAAGCAAATGCCGCCTCCATAACCTGCATTACTCGGCGAACCTCTGCGTGGGTTACCATAATATCTGCCTTGCCGTCAAGTGCCAGGCAGAAATTGCGGTAAAAATCGTGCACATCGCTCTGTGGGCGCGGAACGCGGTACTGTTTAAGGGTGATTTCATCGCGTGGTGCCATTGTTTTGGTAATACCTGCGGCAGTTTGAACAGGAAGAACATCCTTTTCGTTCCAAGCGGTCATAAGAGCAACCTGAGCTTCCTCGCGCCAATCAGAAATAAGGGCGCTACCGGTTTCGCATTGCATATAGAATCTTGGCATTGCAATAAAGTTATATGTGCCAACCTCAACATAGGCGGATTTTCCATTTTCAAATATCATATCAAGACGGAATCCGTCATCAACCTCAGTTTTAGTTATATTAGTTGTAACACAGTTAATGCTAACAATCTTTTCTTTAAAAATTTGAAGCAATTGGTCAATAAGATGTACGCCCCAATCCAAAATCATACCGCCGCCTTTGGCTTTTGTGCAACGCCAGTCGCTTGGAATTCCTCTGGAGCCGTGGATACGGGATTCTATACGAATAACATCCCCTATTTCCTTACTCTCTACAATTCCCTTTATTGCCAGATAGTCAACATCAAATCTTCGATTCTGATGTACTGTAAAAAGCTTACCCGAAGCATTTGCAACGGCAATCATTTCATCCAATGCGGCAACCGACATTTCAACCGGTTTTTCGCAGATTACATTTTTGCCCGCATTTAACGCTTTTATAACAAGCTCCTTATGGTCATCATTAGGTACGGCAATAACAACTGCATCCACCTTTTCGTCTGCCAGAACCGCCTCAAAGGAATCATAAAGATTAATGCCCATTTCTTTAGCTGCAAACATTTTATTTGGATCAATATCATAGGTGCCGGCAAGTGTTACTACATTGCTATTCATTATTTGTTTACAGTGCCAACTACCCTGACCGCCACAACCTATAACAGCGATATTCTTCATAAATAAAACACCTCAAAAAATGCGAATTTTCACATAAATTTATATTTTAAGTATAACGCAACAGCTTATTAACTGCAATAATTATATTGCTTAAAATTAGTCAAATATTGCTATAACAGATAATAGTATTTAGATTTTTTAGTTTTTTATGTTGACAAACTCAAAGATATAGTTTATAATATTATGTAACATATGTTGTATAACATATGTTGTATTTTGTATAAGGAGATGATTTTTTGCCCCCTACCCCAAAATTCACTAAGGATGAAATTTTAAACACTGCATTTAAGCTTGTAAAACGCAGTGGGTATTCTGCGCTGAACGCCCGCGATTTAGCTAAAACTCTGGGGACCTCCACCCGCCCCATTTTTACTGCGTTTGAAAATATGGAAGAGCTTAAAAAAGAGATTTTGCTTAAAGCCTGTACTTTGTTTGAGCAGTATAAAGAGAATGAAATTTCAAGCAAAAAATATCCACCGTACAAAGCAACGGGAATGGCTTACATACGCTTTGCAAAGGAAGAAAAAAATCTCTTTAAGCTTCTTTTTATGCGCGAACGCTCAAATGATGCTGACGATTTAAATATTGTTTCAATCGAAAAAGAAATCGGTATGATAACAAAAATGTTTTCTGTTTCTAACCAAAAGGCAGAACAATTTCACGTTAAGCTGTGGATATGGGTGCATGGAGTTGCCACAATGATTGCCACATCATATCTTGATTGGGACTTTGAAACTATAAGTGCAATGCTTACAGATGTTTATAACGGTTTAAAGGACGGTGTAAATAAATGAAGAATATTATTGAAATAACAAATTTAAACAAGGCCTTTAAAGATGTAAAGGCAGTTCAGAATTTAAGCTTTAAGGTTAAAGAAGGAGAGTTATTTGCATTTTTGGGTCTTAATGGCGCAGGAAAAAGCACCACTATTTCCATAATCTGTGGTCAACTGGCAAAGGATTCAGGAACCGTAATTATTGACGGCTTTGATATTGACAAGGGCGTTGAGGGAATAAAAAGCGAGCTTGGCGTAGTTTTTCAAAACTCAGTTTTGGATAAGCCTCTCACCGTAAAAGAAAATCTTGAAAACCGAGCTGCTCTTTACGGAATTAATGGTAATAATTTTAAAACTCGCCTTTCTGAGCTTTCCGAATTATTGGATTTAAAGGATATTTTAAATCGACCTGTAGGTAAGCTTTCAGGCGGTCAACGCCGCAGAGCCGACATCGCCCGCGCCCTATTACATAATCCCAAAATACTTATTTTAGACGAGCCAACAACCGGACTTGACCCACAAACGCGACACACCCTATGGGATGTAATTTCAACTCTGAGAAAAGAAACGGGTATGACAGTATTTTTAACCACCCATTATATGGAGGAAGCCGCCGATGCAGACTATATAGTTATTCTTGACAGCGGTAAAATCTCTGCTGAAGGCACCCCTTTAGAGCTTAAAAACAATTTTAGTGTTGATTATATCACTCTTTACGGAAGCACAGCAGAACAGGTTCAGACTTTAGGATATGAGTTTGAAACAATTAAAGATGCATTCAGAATTGCAATACCATCCACTGCAGTAGCAACCGAGCTTATAGTTAATAACCCGCAAATTTTTAAGGATTATGAGATAACAAAGGGTAAAATGGATGATGTTTTTCTTGCCGTAACAGGAAAATCACTTTCCGCCAACGGAGGTGCTGAAAAATGAGTATAATTCTTTCTATAATAAAAAGAAATATCAAAATGTTTTTTAAGGATAAGGGATTGCTTTTCACCTCTCTTATCACTCCAATGATTTTATTGGTTTTATATGCAACCTTTTTGGGCAATTTATACGAGGATTCCTTCAAGCAGATTTTAGATGCTATTGCTCCCGGTTTAAAGGTAGAAGATTCACTTATAAATGGGTGTGTAGGCGGACAGTTATTCTCCTCCCTGCTTGCGGTGTGTACAGTAACTGTTACCTTCTGCTCTAATATGCTTATGGTTCAGGACAAGGTAAACGGCTCAATAAGTGACCTTACAATCACCCCTGTTAAAGGCTCGGCATTGGCTTTTGGATATTATATTGCAACCTTTATTACAACACTAATTATTTGTTTGCTTGCCACCGTTGCTTGTCTTATTTATATTGCCTACATTGGCTGGTATATAACTGTTTCAGATATTTTGCTGATTTTACTTGATGTATTTATTCTTGTAATGTTCGGCACAGCACTTTCAAGTATTATTAATTACTTTTTATCCTCGCAAGGGCAAATTTCGGCAGTTGGCAGTATTGTTTCGTCAGGTTATGGTTTTATTTGCGGAGCATATATGCCTATTTCACAATTCTCTGAAGGATTACAGAATTTTGTTTCTTTTTTACCAGGCACTTACGGAACTTCCCTGCTGCGCAACCACTCTTTAAACGGAGTTTTTGCCGAAATGGAAAATCTTGGCATACCCGAAAAGGCTATTGAAGGTGTAAAGGATTCTATAGATTGTAACATATACTTCTTTGATGAAAAGGTACCTATAAGTACAATGTATGTTTATCTTGCAGGCGCTACTGTGGTTTTAGCAGCTGTTTATATATTAATGAATCTAAAGAAAAGAAAAATCAAGCGATAAAACAAGCCTGAGTCCCATTATAGGGATTCAGGCTTTAAAAATACTATTTCATTTGTGAAATATGTGTTTCTAAGCAAAAGCTTTTTTTACCACATTCGGGGCAGGTCAGTTTACGGGTTTTATAGGTATGACTCGCCCAAAACATTTCTTTGAATTTTGGTTTAAACACCTTATGGCATTCAGGGCAAATGTAGGCAGTCTCTTTATAATAATACACCGAAAGCCAAATGCTGAGTATAACTACAATCCCCATTCCTACGGCAAATGCCCACCACATACCTGTGAATATTGCTAACAGTAATGTGCCGTATTCAAACACACCCATTACCGCCGCCATAATCCAAAGGTTTCGTCTTAATTTTTTCATTTTTTTATTTGTTTCCATAATGCAAGCTACATCTAAAATACTTTTTAAGGTGAAATCGGTATTATTTTTCACCTCATTTGAAAGCAATTCCAAATTTTTAAGCTTTTCCTGTTTCTCGGCGATTTCGCCTTCTAAAATCTGCTTTTGCTGTTCTAAGAAAAGTTCAATAACCTTGGCAGAGCCTTCTTCCTTTAAAATCTGACCAATTACATTTATGGAAAGTCCTATTTCCCTTAAAAAGCAAACAGCCCTCATTTTTTCAAGATCATTTTCAGAATAAACTCTTCTGCCGCCTTCAGATAACTCGCTTGGAACTAAAATTCCGCGGGTATCATAATACTGAACGGTTCTTACTGTTACATTGCAGAGCTTGGCGATCTCGCCGGTAGTGTATTTCGACATAGCTTTCACCTCCTTATGGCTACATTATATTACATTACGCATGGTAACAAGCAACCCCTTACCCTAGGGGATTTTTAAATTTTTTTAAATTTAACCTCAATTTTTATATTCATAATATATGTTTTGAACATAATTATACATTACATTCAGATTAAAGTAAAGTTCAAATTAAATGTAATTATTAACGTTAAAACTTAACCCTGTATTCTGAAGGAGATAAACCTGTGTGTTTTTTAAAAAATCTTGAAAAATACAGTTGATCAACAAAACCAACTTGACGATTGATTTCGCCTATCGACAGTTTCTTTGCGAACCTCAATAAATTTTTGGCTTGAGAAATTCTTACTTCAGATAAATACTGCAAAGGTGTAAGCCCGTACTCCTCTTTAAAGCTGCGTCGCAAATAGTTTTCATTATATTCAAAATGCTTTGCAAGATATTTCTCATTAAGATTGCAGTCAGAAAAGTTTATGTTTATATATTTACGCACTTTTACAGAAAGGACATTCTCTTCTTCCTCACTTAATAGGTTCATAATATGACGTATAAAAAATTTGGATTTTTCCTCAAAGGAACTGTGTACACCTTCTTTTTCTTTTTGAAAAGCGTCCATTAGCAACTTTGTTAAATCTGGAAATCCTTTTTCTTCGCCTTTTATTATGTGCAATCTACCTGAATCAAGATCCAATCTATCAATATAAATACTGCGGTCCTTATATCCTTTTTTAGAAGCAAAACTATGTTCAATATCAGGTGGGATTATAATAAGGTCACCACTATTAATTGTTAAATTTTCTAAAGCAGAAGTAAAGTTTGCTTCACCATATGTCACAACCAATATTTCCCAATATATATGGGAGTGAGGGTTCCAACGATAAAGAACTTTGCCGATTTCGCTAAATTCAAGTATACGCATATATCTCACCTCTTTATTATTATATCACAAAAGGGATGATTTGTCCATATATAAGTATGGATATTCAATTGAAAACACAGTGGTTTAATTTTAAAATATGTTTGTATAAGGAGGTTATATTTATGAAACAAGTTTTATCACTTATTTTATCAGTTTTAATTCTGGCAGGATGTATGCCCCTGTTTTATGCCTCAGCATTAGAAAAAACTGACATTCTGCCTACTAATATGTTCAGCGGATACAAAAGTCCATCGGCAAAAACCATAACTACATCTACCAATATAACGGTAGGTGGCAGTTATGTGGCAGGTACTGCCGCTGCCCTTGCTATGCAATGGGGTAAGGCGGACGGAAGCGGTAACAACGGCGACCCCTATTCCCCCATTAACGCGGGTTACTATCAGTTGGATTTTGATGTTACCGTAAGTGAAGATATAAGCTCTGATGCATTTCTTTATCCTGAATTTCACAGTAATGCCACAGTAATTGGTTTGTTGGATTTGGTTGGTGTGCGTTATAATCTATCCACCCCGGGCGATACCGAAACTGCTCACAATTATATAAATGGTACAACCTCTGAATATGCGTATCCTTCCGCAAATGGAAGTGCAGTTTTAAAGGCAGGAAGCTATCGTTACAGCTATGTTTTTAAATCCTCTGCAGACAGATTTGTAAATTATGTTGTGATTATGTTACGCGGTCTTACCGCAGGTTCAGTAAAGATTGAAAATGCTAACATTTTTAGTTTAGCCTCTACCGATTGGGATGAGTTTTACTACAAACCCACCGAGCTTACCCGCTTTATGGTTGCTGAAGAAGGCAAGGTTTTCCAGCGTATATATGGTTATCGTCCCGTTGGGGATGCCACTGTAGGCACACGGCGTTCCCTTTCAGCTAAACTCGGTGGCAAATACTACGATATGTATTTTAAGGGCGGCAATAACTATTATTTAAATTTTGATTTCCGCTTTCCAAAAGGCAGTACAACCTTAGGTGATTTAAAATATGCACCCTTGGTTGACTTTTACGAAACGCGCACCCTTGATTATACAGAGGAATATTCAGCTATAAAACAGTCGGCAGGCTCTACAACAAGCGATTCGGCTAAATATGTTGTACAGACAGTAACTCCCGGCACAACACAGGTAATGTATCAAGATAATATAAACGGGTATTCCTATTTTTATGCCGCCTCGGGGCAATCCACCCGTTGCAGACGCATAAATTCCGGCAATATTACAACCTTCACCTATTCAAATTCTGAGGAAGTTTTGCTTTATTCAGCAACTTCCGGCACTTCTTCTTTGGGTAGAGATGCTAAAAAAGATGATGATATTAAAGCAAATAACAATTGGCTTAGCGGCACATATTCCATTAAAGCCACACAGTCACAGTCGGTGGCAGATGCATATCTTACCGCAAAAAGCAAAACAGCTTCTTACGCCCAAGCCACAAGATATGTTTTATCCGGAAGCGACAATACAACTTGGGTATATCAGAGCGGATATAATTCTTACTTTGTGCCTTCCGCACAAAATGCCTATGTTGCTTTGGGAATAGGATATCTTTATAGCGGTTATGTTTATGATTTTGATGATATTACAATTACAGGGGATTTTGATGAGGCTCTGCCCATAAAATATGAAAATATTGACGGAAGCGAAAACACCACTTCTATACCTTCTGGAAATTCCGCAACACTTTTTAAAAATACCGATGACACCTTAACTGCTAGCCTTGATTTTTCTACCTTTGACGGAAGCTATATCTTCAAGGGTTGGTATGAAGGCGATAAATTTGTTTCATCAAATTTACAGTACACCTTTAGCAAAGACGAAACAGATGCATCCATACTTATTGCAAAAATTCTTGTTATGAACGCAATCGAGGGCGACCCCGGTTTTGAAAATTATGTTAATGAAACTCTTCGAGTTCAGCCTTCTATGCAAAACATTGCACCCTATTCTGATAAATGGGGCTTTTATAGCGGATTTTCTAATTCCAAGGGTGATGCAGGCTACGAAAATGGGGACTGGCCCTGGACGGTAAACGCATTTTCGGGTACAATAACCGATTATTATTTGAAAGATGATTATGACTTTGCAACCTCTACAACCGCTCAAACTAAGGTTGAGTATACAGTTACCCCTTATGAAGGAAATACCATGCTTGGTGCGGCGGTAAAATCGCGTTCAATGATTAGAAAACTGCAGAATTTAAAGCCCAATACCGAGTACACACTTAGTTTTTATGTAAACTATCCTTCAGAAACCGATTATATTAAGACTGTTCAGGTGGCTGATACCTATGACGGCTACAATAACTCAACCAAAAACTTAGATGAAAATCTTACAAAAATCCATTCTACCTACAACGAAACAGAAGATTTTACAGTAGATATCGAAAAAATTCGAAATTGGGGTAAAATATCCCTAACTTTTACAACCGATGAGGATGATACCGAACTTTATATGCATATTGCCTTCGGTTCTAAAGATACTTCAACAAACGCATCCAGAATTTATATTGATAATCTTGTTTGTGCCCCAAACATTATAGGCTATACAGGTAATTCTATACGCGCAGGTTCAAAAGAACTTCCTCAGGCGCTGAGATATAAGTTTTATATGAACAACGAAAACCTGAAAAGCCTTATAGGTATGGATGTAAAGGAAATTGGCTTGCTTGCCATAGATAATTCATTTCTTGGCACGAAAGAGCTTGTTATAGATGGAGAATATGAATTATATGGCGAAACAAGAACTCCTTCTGTTGGTATTGTAAATGAAAATAACATTCAAACTGTTGAAGGAAATAAAAACAGCTTCTTTACAGCCGCCCTTTATAACATCGGGTGCAAAGGCGGAACAACTAACTACAAAAAGTATGCTACAGATTTTTCTGTTCGTCCATATATAAAATTGCAAAATTCCGATTCTGGTGAGGTTGTATACTACGGCAACACCGTAAATGCCTCAATTTTTGATGTGGTTCATAGTATTTATACCAAATTTTCAAGTCAAAGTGATAAATTGGTAGCCGACGGTATTTTATCAGTGCCCGCCGCTAAAAACGAATAT
The DNA here is from genome assembly GCA_017623575.1 of Clostridia bacterium. GTDB lineage: Bacteria > Bacillota > Clostridia > Oscillospirales > Acutalibacteraceae > UMGS1279. Next base: position 6,074 of record JAGAOS010000056.1, on the reverse strand, counting down.
AAAAACTGGGAACCAAAGAACGGTTTCTTTAAATTCAAGGACACAGTTACAGATTATGAGTATTCCTTTGCAGTAGTAGGCGATCCACAGGTAACAACTGGCTATTATCCCGAATATATGCACTACACCTATGACTGGATAGTGAATAACAGAGCGAAAAATAACACCCAATATGTTATAACCTTGGGCGACCTTACTCAAAATAGCACCGATGCCGAATATGCCGTCATTGAATCAGGCCTACAAAAGGTGGATAACGCAGGTGTTTATCAAACAATTCTAAGGGGTAATCATGATAGTGTTTCAAGCTATGATAAAAATATAACCAAGGCAGAATATGGTTCTTATTTAAGCGGCAGTTATGATAATACAATGAAAAGCACCTACCATATTGTAACCTTTGGTGGTACAAAGTATTTAATGCTTAATCTGGATTATTATCCCTCCACTGCAGTGGTGGATTGGGCGTCAGATATAGTTAAATCAAATACAGACTGCCGAGTTATTTTAAATACTCACGGTTTGCTTAATTATGATATGAGCTTACTTACCGATTCATCAGTAACCTATATGCATAATAATCTTATTTTGAAATATGAAAATATTTCTATGGTATTATGTGGGCATCACGAAGCCGATGGACCCAAGTACAAAACAGTTACAGGTGAAAATGGTAATAAAATCATAGAAATGATGATAAATCCGCAAGGCATAGAATTAAGAAACGGTGAAGCTTACGGATTTGTAGCAACGCTATACTTCAAAAACAATGGCAAAAGCGTTGAGGTTGAATACTACTCTACCGTAAGGGATGCATATTATAAAAACGATTATCAATTCACTTTTGAGTTAGAGTAAAAAATATGGTAGTACAGTTTGCTGTGCTGCCATTATTTTTTATTTTTCCAAAAAAACTACTATACATTTTTAAAAAAATGTAGTATTATAAATATGTATAATTCTTAAAGGAGTAGATTTTAATGAACAAAAAACTTCTCAAATTATTAGAAAAAAATGCGCGCTATACTACCACCGACCTTGCAACTATGCTTGGCATCACCGAAGATGAGGTGCGTGCTCAAATAGAAGAAATGAAAAAGGAAGGCTTGATCCGCGGTTTTAAAACCGTTGTTGACTGGGAGCGTTTAGACAGCGCTTATGTTTCCGCTCTTATTGAGCTTAATGTTACACCACTTCCCGATTCGGGTTTTGAAGAGGCAGCTAAAAAAATTATGAAATATGACGAGGTGGAAACCGTTTACCTTATGTCAGGCGGTTATGACCTTTGCGTTATTGTTAAGGGCAAAACCTTCCAAGAGGTTGCAATGTTTGTTGGTAAGGTATTGGCACCTATGAAAGGTGTTATCTCCACCGCTACTCACTTTGTACTTCGTCGCTACAAGGAGCTTGATATTGTTCTTTGCGGAGATGAAGGTGACGACAGGGGGAACTTCTGGCTGTGATAGATTATAGTAAAAAATTAAACTCAAAGGCCGCAGCTTTAAAGCCATCGGGAATACGCAGATTTTTTGATATTTCCGAACAAATGGAAAATGTGATTTCATTAGGTGTTGGCGAGCCCGATTTTCAAACTCCCTGGCACATTCGCAGTGCAGGTATTGAATCTTTGGAAAACGGCAAAACCCGTTACACCGCCAACCGAGGTATGGAACCCTTAAGAAAAGAAATTGTTGCTTATATGAAGCGCCGTTTCAATCTTACATACTCCCCTAACGAAGCTCTTGTTACGGTAGGCGGAAGTGAAGCCATTGATTTAGCGGTAAGAGCTTTAGTTGAACAAGGTGATGAGGTTCTTATACCGCAACCAAGCTTTGTTTGCTATGAGCCTATTGTTGCTTTAGCGGGTGGAACATCGGTAATTATTGAGCTTAAATCAGATAATGATTTTGTTTTAACACCCGAACAGCTTGAAGAAAAAATTACCGATAAAACAAAGGTGCTGGTTCTTCCGTACCCTTGTAATCCTACAGGCGGCATTATGCGTAAAGAGGATTTAGAAAAAATTGCTCCTGTTATAATAAAACACGACCTTATGGTTATTTCAGATGAAATATATGCTGAGCTTACCTATAGCGGGGAGCGTCATATTTCTATAGCCGAAATAGATGGAATGTGGGAACGCACAGTTATTGTTTCAGGCTTTTCCAAAACCTATTCAATGACAGGCTGGCGTTTAGGTTATGCTTTGGCACCCGACCCAATAACTGCATTAATGACAAAAATCCACCAATTTGCAATTATGTCTGCGCCTACCACATCACAGTACGCAGCCATAGAAGCGCTTAAAAATGGTGATGATGACATAAAAAAAATGGTAGATGAATATGATACCCGTCGTCGCCTTGTTGTAGATGGTTTTAATAAAATAGGTTTAACCTGTTTTGAACCTCTTGGCGCATTTTATGTGTTCCCCTGCATTAAATCAACCGGTCTTACAAGTGAGGAATTTTGCGAAAAACTGCTTTATTCTAAAAAGGTGGCAATGGTGCCCGGCACCGCATTTGGCGACTGTGGTGAAGGCTTTGTGCGCGTTTCATACTGTTATTCTGTAGAGCATCTTAAAGAAGCGCTTAATAGAACAGGTGAATTTATAAAGGAACTAAAAGGCAGTGAATAGTAAAAAAATCTCAGCTTTAGCAAACGCAAAAATAAATCTGCAATTGGATGTTTTAAACAAACGGGCTGACGGGTATCACAACATCAGCAGTATTTTCCAATCCGTTACCCTTGCCGACGAGATTACTGTTACTGTTTTAAACGGTAGCTCAATATCCGTTACAACCAGTGGCGCTATTATTGAGGGAGAGAACCTTGTAAAAAAGGCGGCAGAATTATTTTTAGAACACATAAAAACACAAGCCGAAATAAATATTTACCTTAAAAAAATTATTCCTCTTTCGGCAGGTGTCGGCGGTGGAAGTTCCGATGCAGCCGCAGTTTTACTATGTCTTAATAAGGTTTTTTCAAACCCTTTAAGCGAAAGCGAATTGCTTGAATTAGGCTTAAAATTAGGGGCTGATGTTCCATTTTGCATAATAGGCGGTACTGCTCTTGTTGAGGGAATCGGAGAAAAACTCACACCCCTTGATTATATAGGCGATTATGATGTTGTTTTAGTAAAACAACATAAAAAAGCTTCAACGGGCGAAATGTATTCCCGCATTGATTCCCTTACAATTCCCGCACAAGCAAATTCTGATGCTATTTTTAAGAATATAAAAAACAAGTTTAAAAACTGTGTTCCACAAATTTCTCATAATAGCTTTTTATATGCTTCTTACGATAAATCAGAACAAGAAAAAATTTGCAAACTTCTTCTTAAAAATGGAGCAGTGCTTGCAGGACTCTCGGGAAGCGGTCCAACTGTTTTTGGACTTTTTAAAAACATTAATAAAATTTTTGCTGAAGCTTTAAAAAATCAGTATAAAGAAGTATATATCTGCAAAACTGCGCCGCAAGGAATAAAAATAATTGAATAAACTTTTAAAAACACTCCCATAATGTTTTTGTACTTAAAGAAAAACATAAGGAGTGTTTTTATTATGAAATTAATTAAAAGAATTTTTAGCAAAGAATTTTTTAAACGGGATTTTAGCATTGCCTTATTAGCGGCTCTACTTTTTAGTATGATTTTCTCTTTGGCAAGCTTTGAAGCAAAATGTCAAGAGCTTAGAACCAACATACTAAGGCTACACATAATTGCTAATTCTGACAGTGCCGAGGATCAGGAAATTAAGCTTAAAATACGCGATGAACTGCTTAAAACATCAAACGGACTTTTTGAAAGTGCAGGAAACAAAGAGCAAGCAATTAAAACAGTAAATGAAAATATCTCAGTTTTTAAAGATGCGGCACAAAAAATATTAAAGGAATACGGTAAAAATCAACCTGTAAATCTTAGCATAGGCAAAGCGTATTTCAATACCAGAAAATACGAAAAATTCACACTTCCTGCCGGTGAATATGATGCTGTAAGAGTTTTAATAGGAAAAGCGGAAGGAAAAAACTGGTGGTGCGTTATGTTTCCTTCAATGTGTATTCCTGCCGCCGAAAAAGAGCATAAACTAACCGATGCAGTTGATAAAAAATCTGCCGAAATTGCAGAAAACGCACCCCGTTACGAGATGCGTTTTAAAATAATTGAATGGTATGAAGCAGTTAAAAATAAACTTGAAAATATTATTTAATTAATTACTTTTATTACATTATTTTCGGTATCTACAGATGCTTTTATACTATCGCCCTCTTTAATAAATGGCAAATTAGAGCTAACCCCTATGCCGACGGTATAAATTTTGCCGTCGGTTGCTTTTATATAATAGACTGTGTTTCCTTCAACAACCGCCGAAGAAACAGCCTCAACTGTTATATTAATTTCAACAGTAATCGGTTCGGGCTTTTCCTCTTCCTTAACGCCACCTATATCTTTAAGTAGTCTACGATATTCAGTAGCGGCGCCTGCGATTGTATCTGCAACACCAACAATTTGATAATCGGTTACCGATACAAATGAATATGCCTTAACAAGTCCCGCGTTATCCTTAAGACTTATAAAATAAGAAGGAGTATCTGCAATATTCACCAAAATCGGGAAGGTTGCAATATAATTCTTTTCCTGAATCATACCCTCTGCCGATTCCATAGCAGAATACTCTTCAGCACCGTTCATTGTATATTGTCTGGCTTCTTTTGTTCGAAGATTTACCAAAATAAATCCAACATTTGAAGCATCATCCACAACAGATGTTATTCCCGTATACATCCATACATCATCCTCAAGGGCAATGTAATTGTAGCCGTCTGTTGTCTGAACAACATTTTTCTGACCGAAAATCGAATTCCAATAACCGTTGGTATAAGCACCCCATAAATCCGCCTGTTCAATAAGCATTTCAGAATCATAAACGGTATCAACCCACTGTGGCACATCGGCTACGGGATAGTTTTTCATTTCTCCTGTAACGGCATCTACCATAATAATTCCTGTAATATCTCTGCCGCCCAAAAAGCCTATTGTGTAATCGTAATAGGAAACATTCCAATAAGGATGTCCGTTATCGTCTATTTCAAAAGTAATATTTTCAAACATTTTAGTGGGATAGCTGAACCTCACATGACGCAATAGATCCCGCGAGAAAAACTCACCCGGAGTATATTTCATACCCTTTTCAAGCTTTACAAGCTCAGTATCCTGCGTTGCCATATCAATTTTAACATAATAAGGAATACCTTCTGCCCGATTGCTAATCCATTTAATTATATCTGCATAGTCAAGGGGCGAAACTCTTGTTGGAGCCGATTTATAATTAATTTGGGTATAAAAATCCGAAACATTAAACTGCGAAACAAGCTCTACTACCTCACCGATTTTGCGGCTACCAAGTCTTGTTGCGGTATCTCTATCTACAACAGGGATTTGTGAAAGAGAAATTTCTGCTACATCCTCATTAAAATCACGCTCTTGCACCGTTAAAAGATTTCTGTAGTCCTTGGCATTGAACATTTGTGAAGAAGAAATAAATATTAATATAAATCCTGCCAAAACAACCGCACCGGAAATAAATACAATAATCTTTCCCTTTTTGCTTTTAGGCGCTTTTATTTTTCTATTTTTAGGTGTAATCTGAGAACCTTTTAACATTCTTACAACGCTTGAAAAGAAAAAACAAACTAAAAAAACAATTGTAACAAAAAACAAAAATCCCCAGAACTCAGCTGATTTAATATGCAGCGGCGGCAAGGAAATATAATAATCTATTCCTCCAAACAAAATTGTTACTAATAAAGAAATAATGATTCTTTTAACCATAAAATCACTCCTTTAAATTTATTATACACTATTTGAATTTAAAATTAAACAATAAAATGTAAACAATATAAATAAAAAAGCTCTTTTTGGAAAAAATAAAATCAAAAGACTAACTATTAAAAGTCAAGTCTAAAAATTAAAAAATGTTGTGAATTGTATGACGGCAAAAAAGGCATAACAAAACAGACGTCAAAGACGCCGAATTTCAAACAATTAGGAAAATCAGGTTTTTGCTATGTAAGAT
>JAGAOS010000055.1 GCA_017623575.1 Clostridia bacterium | reverse complement strand
TTTTCGATGAAAATTTGACTATACCCATTTCAATGAATATAGTGCATAATTAAATTTCATTGAATTTAATTATGCTAAAGCCGATAAAATCGGCTTGTAGAAACGCCTTTCAGCGTTTCTACATTCTATAATCATTATAAAAAAACACAGTAGCAGAAAAACCAATTAAGGCTTTTTGCTACTGTGTTTATTATTTTGCTTTATACTTTGTTGGTGATATACCAAAATGCCTTGAAAACATTTTAGAAAACTGCAAAACATCATTATACCCTACCGCGGCGGCAATTTCGGTTACGCTGTAATCCCCCGAAAGCAGTTCGGCGGCGCGATTCATTCTAAGCGCCATCAGATAGCTTTGGGGCGAAACGCCCTCGCTTTTATAAAAAATGTTTCTTAAATATCCGCGAGATATGTTAAGGCTTGCGGCAACCTCATCCACCGTTATGCCCTGCGGTAAGGCGCCCTCAAACATTGCTTTTGCCTCAGCAACATAATCTCGTCTTGGCATTTTTTGTTTAAGTCCCTGCTCGGCAAAAATTCCATAAAGAGCCGAAAGTGCGGCCAGCTCCTCAAAGGTAGGATTGCCTTTATATTCTTTTATTTGTTTAAGCGTAGAAGCGTTTTTATAAACATTCCACGAAAATATATTATTTTTATGTGATAATCCGCTTATAAGTTTGTCGGCACCAATACCGCGAACATTTATCCAACAATATGTCCAAGGGTCTGTTTTATCCGGCAAATAGTGACAAAGCTCATTTTGCATACATATAAAGCCCTGACCTGCAGTTAGCTTTATTCCGTTAAAAAAGCCTGAGCCCTTTTCAATAAAATGAATCATATAAAAATCGGGTATGGTGTAAACTCTTTTTTTGTCAGGCTTACATTCATCCCTGCCATAGCCTATAAGCCGAATTTGTTCTATCATTACATCATCCTCCCACCTGATACGATTTTAACATATAATACTGTATCTTTTCAATATTTTTATTGAAAAATAATTTAGAGTATGCTATTATTCATATATAATAAAAAAGGTTGTGATTTTATGTTGCCGGAAATAAAAAAAGTAAAGCTTCCCTCCCCCACTTTGCCCACCAAATGGCAGACCGTTATATTCCGTAATTATGGCTATGTTAAAACCGAAAGTCTTGCAAATGTGCTTGGCTGTGATGCAAAAACAATAGAAACCGAGGCGACCCGTTTATGCCTTACAGACAGAGGCAATTCTAAGGATTTTTTAAAAAGGGGCTACATAACAATCATTCGCAATAACTGGTATTTACTGCCATTTTGCCAACTTACAACCCTTTTGGATTTTACAAATGAGCAGTTGGATTTTGTGCTTAAAAATGATGACTTTTTAGATGTAAAACTAGGCGGTTTCAAGCCCGATTGCCCAAGGGTAAGTTTTTCACCCCTTACTGATGCTGAACTTGAAAGCACACTTAAAATAGCAAAAAGAATTAAAGAGCTTTCTACATCACCAAAGGTTAAACCCTTTGAATTTTTCGCAAATGATGCCTTTGCAGATTGTGAAAAAATAGCGGCAAAAGGCAGAAGAATCGTACACGGCTACCTCTCCCCCTGCGGTGACGTTTTTAAAACCGATTGTTCTGACACTCTACCCGATGAGCTTCTTGAAAAATACCGCTCTGTTGGTATTAACGGCATATGGCTACATGGTCTGCTTTCCGCACTTTCGCCCTACCCCTTTGAGCCGTCATTATCCAAAGATTATGCCCTTCGCAGAGAAAATCTTAAAAAAATAATAGACCGCTGCAGCAAATACGGAATAAAGGTCTACCTGTATTTTAATGAGCCACGAGCATTGCCTGAGAACGCAGAAGAAAAGTATTATAAGCTTTGCGGCTGGCAGGCGAAGAATACCCTTTGCCTGACCAAAAAAGAGGTGAAAGAGTATCTTTACAATGCCGTTTTTGACCTCTGCTCAGCAGTGCCCGATTTAGGTGGTATTTTCACCATTACAATGAGCGAAAACCCCACACACTGCAACTATATACCAAATACCGAATGTCCCATTTGCAAAAATATTCCACCCGAAAAAAGCGCCGCCGATGTAAACAACATAATCTTTAAGGCTATAAGGGATAGCGGCTGTAAGGGTGAACTTATAGCAAATCTTTGGGGATGGTCAGCATTTATGGGCTGGACCGACGAACAGCTTAAAAATGGCATAAACTACCTTGAAAAGGGCATTTCGGTTATGGCTGTAAGTGAGTACGATTTGCCTATTGAAAAGGGTGGAATTAAAAGCCGCATTATTGATTACTCTATATCCAACCCGGGTCCCAGCGAGGTTGCAAGGCTTGCCTTTAACAGTGCAAAAAAATCGGGTCACAGGCTCTATGCAAAAATTCAGGCAAGTAATAGCTGGGAATGTTCGGCGGTGCCATACATCCCCGTTTTTGACCTTATTGCCGAGCATCTTGAAAATCTAAAAAAAGAAGCCGTTTCAGATTACTTTTTAACCTGGACCTTGGGCGGCTACCCCTCCCCCGCAGTGGAAATTGCATCCCTTTACGGTGAGGACTTTGATTTAAACATCTGGTATGAGAAAAAATTCGGTGAGCAGGCGCAAAAGGTGCATAATGCAATTTTATGCCTTTGTAATGCCTTTAGGGAATTTCCCTTTAGCATTGATATGCTCTACAATTCGCCTAAAAATCTTGGTGCGGCTAATCTTTGGGATATTGAGCCCGAAGATAAAACCTCAACTATGGTTTGCTACTCTTTTGACGATTATAAAACATGGACACACCCATACCCCGCCGAAATTTATGTATCACAGTTTAAAAAACTGCTTAAAGGCTGGAAAAAGGGTATTGAATCGCTCACAGCCCTTTCGCAAACTCCCAAAATCGAAGAAATTCTGCGCTATGCAAAGGCTTGCTACAGCCACTTTTTAACCGATTTGCTACAAACAGAATTTGCCCTTGCAAAGGAAAAAGGCAACACTAAAGCTATGAAAATATGTCTGAAAAAAGAAAAAGAAAACGCAAAAAACCTGCTTGCCCTTTTGGTTGAGGATGCAAAAATAGGCTTTGAAGCATCCAACCACTATGTTTACACCGAAAGAAATCTTGTTGAAAAAATAATAAGAATGGAAGTCTTTGCAGAAAAGCTTTAATTAAAAACATACGATTTTGCCATATATAGGTATCATTTTGCAATGTAAATATTTATAAGTTTTTGCTATACTCAAAAATGCAGTAACCCGAAAGGATGTTTTTAAATGAGAATTAGAAAAAACGAATTTTTCCACACCGATATTTCTATGCCCATTTCTCTGCCAAATGAGTTATGCAACCCCAATGTTTTACATATGAATAGGCTAAGTCCCCGCGCTACAATGGTGCCTGCAGGTAAAACCGGTGTATATTATAACAACAAAGAGGAATCGGACAGACTTTTAACCCTTAACGGCAATTGGAATTTTGCGCTTTTTAAAAAATCTGCTCCCGAACAATTTGAGGCGGAAAATTTTAACGACACCGACTGGGATAAAATTGATGTGCCATCTATGTGGCAGTTCAGAGGCTACGCCGAATGCACCTACCCCAATGTACGATATCCCTTTCAATTTATGCCGCCACATGTTTTAAAGGTAAATCCTGTTGGTTGCTACCGACGCACCTTTACCATAACAAATAAAGAAAAAAGCAAGCGTGCCACACTTCATTTTGAGGGTGTGGATAATGCCTTTTATGTTTATTTAAACGGTGAATTTGTAGGGTTTTCCAAGGGTAGCCGACTTCCTGCCGAATTTGATATTACTCCCCTTTTGCGTGAGGGTGAAAATCTTATTGCCGTAAAGGTTTACACCTATTCTGATTCCAGCTATTTAGAAAATCAGGATATGCTTATGGCAAACGGCATTTTCAGGGATGTTTACATAATTTTCTCCCCAAAAACCGCCCTTTGGGACCTAGAGATAATTACCAACACCGAAAAGCTGAACCTTACTGCCACCCTTTTTGAAGAAAGGGATAACGCCGCCGCTAAAATCACCTGGAACGGTAAAAGTCATATTGTGCCCTTTAATGGCAAAACTCTTGATTTTGAAACCGCAAGAGGTGATTTAAAGCTATGGTCGGCTGAGGAACCAAATCTTTATGACCTTACCCTAGAGGTTTTAGAGGGTGACACAGTAACCGAAATCCACAGTAAAAGGGTTGGATTTGTTTTTAGCGAAATTGTTGGCAGAGAGTTCAGAGTAAACGGCAAAAAGGTTCTGCTTCGTGGCATCTGCCGTCACGAAAATAACGCTAAAAACGGGCGAAGCATTACGGTAGAGCAAATTCGCGCCGATTTAGAGCTTATAAAAAGCCACAACATAAATGCTATCCGTTGCGCCCACTACCCCAACAATCCCGCATTTTATGAATTTGCAAGCGAGCTTGGTATTTATGTTATGGATGAGGCCGATCTAGAAAGTCACGGCTGCTCTGCAACAGGTGATCAGGGCTATTTAAGCAAGGAAAAAGAATGGCTTCCCGCATATATGGACAGAACGGTTCGAACCGCCGAGCGCGATAAAAACGAAACCTGTATTGTTATATGGTCGGTTGGAAATGAGCTTGGTACGGGCAAAAATTTGGAGATTTGCGCTGACTATTACAGAAATCGCAAAGACAAAAAGCCTGTTCAATACCACGCGCCCGACCGCAGTACACAGGATTTCAGTGTAATTGGCTACCCAAGTCTTTATAAGCTGGAGGTACATCGTCAGCAACCCGAAAATCAAAACCTTCCAATCTGCCTTTTGGAATATGCTCACGCAATGGGTAATAGCCCCGGTAACCTTAAAAATTTATGGGACTATGTTGTTTCTCACGATGAATATATGGGTGGCTTTGTATGGGAATTCCGCAGTCACGGTATGGAAAGAATCAACCCCGACGGAAGTATTGACTACCTCTACGGCGGCGATTTTCACGATACAAACCATTGGGCGAACTTTACCCTTGATGGCTATTGCCGTTCAGATGGTACACCCAAGCCCACCTTTGATGAGCTTAAGTGGGTTTATGCCCCCATAAGAATGGAATACAGTAATAAAAAACTTAAATTTCACAATATTCAAAGCTTTGCATCAAGCGAGGGTATGACCCTTATTACCGAAATACTTTGTAACGGCAAAATCTATAGCAAAACCGAAAGTGATATGCCCTTTGTTGCACCGCTTGGTAAGGCTGAGATTAATTTTAATCCCGAATATAAAGGTCACGACTGTTTTGTTAATTTAAGCATACTGAAAAATGGCGAAAAAATTGCCTTTATGCAGTTTGAGCTTGAATCCAATCAAGATAAGACCGACTTAACCTCCACACCCTTCAACGCCAACTACACAATCAACGAAGATAAGATAAATGTTAAGGGTGAAAACTTTGAAATCTGTTTTGCCAACGGTATGCCATACTACTATGCCAAAAACGGCAAGGCTTACTTTTATTCACCGGTAGAATTTGTAACCCATCGTGCAGAAACCGACAATGACGGTATATACGGTGTTTTTCCTCGATGGACGGGTGAATGGGAACGCACCAGACTGCACAAAATGCGTCTTTTCACCTTTGAAACGAAAGCCGAAAAAACACAGTTTTCTCTTGCAATAACGGTTAAGGCTGTACTTACATACGATTGCAGCTACACCGGTTTTAATGTAGAGATTAAATACAATATTTTTGCCGACGGACTTATTATTTCTGATATGATAGTTAAGCCCTTTGGTAAAATGCCCTGTATAGAGTATGACACCAAGGATAATATTGATCCCCTTACTCCAAGACTCCCTCGCTTTGGTGTTATGTTTAAGCTTTCTAAGGATATGGACACCGTAAAATGGTTTGGCAGAGGTGCAGACCAGAACTACGATGACACCGTTGGTAACGCCCCCGTTGGTGTGTATGAGTTACCAATAGAAAAAATGAACTTTGAATTTGATGTACCGCAAGAAACGGGCAACCGTGGCGATGTAAGATATGCGCAGATTAAAAACGGTGAGCAGAGCTTTACGGTATATGGTAACGAAACCTTCCAATTCTCGTATCATCCCTGGAAATTAGAAGCATTAAGAAATGCACGCCATAAGAGTGATTTAAAGGAAGACTTAGATAATAACTTCCTTTATATTGACTACAAAATGCGTGCATTGGGAAGTCATTCCTGCGGACCTAATCCCGAAAGAGAGCTTGATTTTGAGCCACACGATTTTGAATTTGTTTTTGCTTTTAACGGTGAAGGCTGTGATGAACCTGAATATTTTCTTAAAAGTTTTGGTGCAAAAACGCAAAAACTCAGCGATGTTTATATTTATACTCCCCTTACATCAGAACGGGAAGCAGTTGAATGTGACCCCGGTGAATAGTTAGAGTATAATTTTTTGTACAGGCCTAAACCCCGTTCCGCAGTCTTAGAGTCACAGATAAATTATAGTTTATTGCTGGGATTTATAATTTTACCGTAGGGGCGATTATTAATCGCCCGAAAAAGGTTTGTGCTATTTATGCGGGCGAGCAATGCTCGCCCCTACTTTAAAAAGGCACAGCACAGGCTAAAAAACCGCCTTATACCCACAAATAAAATGGACGCGGGGTAAATACCAAGCCGCATCCACAAATTTATTCGTAATAAAAGAACGCTTAGCGTTCACCACAATTTATATGTCTAGGTATATTTACACAAAAACTCTGCAACACAAATTTTGTTGCAGAGTTTTTTGAATCTTAACTCAATTGTTTTAATTTTTTAAAAGCTGTTTTACAGTCCTTTTTTGATTTATTTATATCTCAATTTCCATGCCGTCATAGGAAACCAAAAAATTATGCTCGGCAGCTATTTTTACAAAATCATCATAAGTCGCATTGCCACCGTTATGGGAAAAATGGTTAAGTACAAAAATTGTATTCTCATCTGCTACGCCTACTGTTTTTAGTTTCTCACGAAGGGCGATGCAGCGCTCTAAATTCATATGACCTATATATTCAATATGCTTATCTCCCTCGGTGCAATCAAGAGATATAAGGCTTATGGGTTTGCCGAAATTTTTAAGAATTTCCCAACTTTTTTCAAAATATTCACTTGTATCGTTAGAATAAAAAACCGATTTTCCGTCCTTTTCTATAATATACACAAGGGGGGTGGACTCCTTAGCGTGGCTTGCCTCTAAAGCGGTTACTGTGTAGCCTTGAACATTAAAAACATCACCCGATTTTACAAGGTGAGCCTTTGCCTCGCTCATATTATTGCTATTTATAACCTCGTTAATCCTTTTTACCCCGTCCTTACCTGTGTAAAAATTAAGCGCAGGTCTTGGCTCTTTAAAATTAGCAAATCCTTTTTTGCGCATATAAATATCAAGTTCGTAAAGGTGGTCCTGATGGGAATGAGTTACAAGACAATTAGTGATTTCATCCATAGGCAGTTTGTTCTGAATAAAATGCCAGTATGTATCGGGCGGAAAATCTATAAGAAGTGTATTATCAATTATAGCCTGACTTCGAGTACGAATATTTCTACCACCAAGCTTCATGGATTTTTTGCATACATCACAATCGCAAAACAATGCGGGGATGCCCTCTGCCGCCGCGGTACCTAAGTATTTAATCCTCATACTACCATTCCTTAAATTTGAAATTTTACTCCCATATTATACAGTATATCAAAATGGTTGTCAATAACATATATTATTACAATAAAGAACAAAAAAATCGTCCCAAAGCCAAAGCTTTAGGACGATTTGAATTATTAAGAACTATTCGAACAATATTAAATTATTCGTTGATAGCGGTAACAACACCGGAACCTACAGTACGACCACCCTCACGGATAGCGAAACGAAGGCCTTCTTCAATAGCGATAGGAGTGATGAGTTCAACATCCATCTCTACGTTATCGCCAGGCATACACATCTCGGTACCTGCGGGAAGAGTGATAACGCCGGTAACGTCAGTAGTTCTGAAATAGAACTGGGGACGATAGTTGTTGAAGAAAGGAGTATGACGACCGCCTTCATCCTTATTAAGAACATAAACCTGACCATGGAACTTGGTGTGAGGATTGATAGAGCCGGGTTTGCAAAGAACCTGACCACGCTCAATCTCGTCACGCTGAACGCCACGGAGAAGAGCACCGATGTTATCGCCAGCCTCTGCATAGTCGAGGATCTTGCGGAACATTTCGATACCGGTTACAACGGTCTTGTTGGTCTCACGGATACCAACGATTTCAACTTCCTCAGAAGTGCGGAGCTGACCACGCTCAACACGACCGGTAGCAACAGTACCACGACCGGTGATGGTGAATACGTCTTCAACAGGCATAAGGAAGGGCATATCAGCCTTACGATCAGGAGTAGGAATATAGTTGTCAACAGCATCCATAAGCTCAGCAATAGGAGCATACTCGGGAAGAGAAGGATCGTTATCAGCAATAAGAGCCTTGTGAGCAGAACCCTTGATGATAGGAGTATCGTCGCCGGGGAACTCATAGGAATCAAGAGTCTCGCGGATTTCCATCTCAACGAGCTCGAGAAGCTCTTCATCGTCAACAAGGTCAGTTTTGTTCATAAATACTACAATGTAGGGAACGCCAACCTGACGAGCAAGGAGTAAGTGCTCCTTGGTCTGAGCCATAGGACCATCAGTAGAAGCGATAACGAGGATAGCACCGTCCATCTGAGCAGCACCGGTGATCATGTTCTTAACATAGTCAGCATGGCCGGGGCAGTCAACGTGAGCATAGTGACGAGCTTCAGTCTCGTACTCAACGTGAGCGGTATTGATTGTGATACCACGCTCTCTCTCTTCGGGAGCCTTATCGATATTAGCATAGTCCTCAAACTGTGCCTGACCCTTAAGAGAAAGATACTTGGTGATAGCTGCGGTAAGAGTGGTCTTACCATGGTCAACGTGACCGATAGTACCAATGTTAACATGGGGTTTGGTACGTTCAAATTTTTCTTTTGCCATTGTTATTTTCCTCCTTAAATTTCCATTTGTGGAATAAGAATATTATCCAAAATTTATTCTAACAAATTTTTTAATAAATTGCAAGACCTTTTTGAAAATTAATTAGTCATTCTTGGTTCTTGCAGTAATAATTTTTTCAGAAATGCTCTTGGGTACTTCTTTGTAGCCATCGGGCTCCATAGTGTACTGACCGCGACCCTGAGTCTTAGAACGAAGGTCGGTAGCATAACCGAACATATCGCTAAGAGGAACGCGAGCATTAATCTGCTTAACACCGCCTGTACGATCCTCAAAGCCCTGAACCTCACCACGACGGGAGTTAAGGTCACCGATAACATCACCCATATAATCCTCGGGAACAATAACGGTTACCTTCATAACAGGCTCCATAATAACGGGATCTGCCTTGCGGCAAGCACTCTTGAATGCCATAGAACCGGCAATCTTAAATGCCATTTCAGAAGAGTCAACCTCATGGTAAGAACCATCATAAAGCTCTACCTTAACATCAACTACATTGTATCCGGCAAGAACACCGGACTGCATTGCACCCTGAATACCGGCATCAACTGCGGGGATGTATTCCTTAGGAATAGCACCACCAACAATAGAGTTGATGAATTCGTAACCCTTACCGGTTTCATTGGGAGAAATTCTGATCTTAACATGACCGTACTGACCCTTACCACCGGACTGACGAGCGTACTTCTCATCAACATCGGCAGTACCGCGAATGGTTTCCTTGTAAGCAACCTGAGGTTTACCTACATTAGCCTCAACCTTAAATTCGCGGAGAAGACGGTCAACGATAATTTCAAGGTGAAGCTCACCCATACCTGCAATAATGGTCTGACCTGTTTCCTCATCAGTGTAGCAACGGAAGGTAGGATCTTCTTCAGCAAGCTTTGCAAGAGCAAGACCCATTTTTTCCTGACCAGCCTTGGTTTTAGGCTCAATAGCAACACGGATAACAGGCTCGGGGAAGTTCATAGACTCCAATATAACAGGATGCTTTTCATCACAAAGAGTATCACCGGTGGTGGTATTCTTAAGACCAACCGCTGCAGCTATATCACCTGCATAACAGGTTTCAATATCTTCACGATGGTTGGCGTGCATCTGTAAAATACGACCCATTCTTTCACGGTTATCCTTAACAGAGTTGTATACAGCAGAACCTGCATCAACACTACCGGAATAAACACGGAAGAAACAGATTTTACCAACAAAGGGGTCGGTAGCAATCTTAAATGCGAGAGCTGCAAAAGGCTCTTCATCAGAAGAATGACGAACCTCTTCCTCTTCGGTATCGGGGTTAACGCCCTTGATAGCCTCAATGTCTGTAGGAGCAGGCATAAAGTCTACAATAGCGTCGAGCAAGGGCTGAACACCCTTGTTGCGATAAGAAGTACCGCAGCAGATAGGAACCATATCATTAGCGATGGTTGCCTTACGGATGCATTTTTTGATTTCTTCAACGGTGAGCTCTTCACCCTCGAAGTATTTTTCCATCAATTCTTCATCCTGCTCTGCAACAGACTCGATAAGCTGAGTTCTGTACATCTCGGCTTCTTCCTTCATATCGTCAGGAATTTCCTCAATGCGAACATCGTTACCGAGGTCATCATAATACATAATAGCATTATTGTTGATAAGATCGATAATTCCCTTGAATGTGTCCTCAACGCCGATAGGCAACTGAATGGGAACAGCATTACACTGGAAACGATCTTTAATCATATTTAATACATTATAGAAATTGGCACCCAGGATGTCCATCTTATTAACATAGATCATACGGGGAACCTTATACTCATCAGCCTGACGCCAAACGGTTTCAGACTGAGGTTCAACACCACCCTTAGCACAGAGAACGGTTACAGAACCGTCAAGAACTCTGAGTGAACGCTGAACTTCAACGGTGAAGTCAACGTGTCCGGGAGTGTCTATGATATTAACACGATGGTCCTTCCAGAAGCAAGTGGTAGCAGCGGAGGTAATTGTAATACCTCTCTCCTGCTCCTGCTCCATCCAGTCCATAGTTGCGGCACCGTCATGGGTTTCACCAACCTTACGTACCTTACCT
>JAGAOS010000054.1 GCA_017623575.1 Clostridia bacterium | reverse complement strand
TTATTTTGCCGATCCATATTCTCCTTGGCAACGAGGACTTAATGAGAACACAAACGACATAATACGCTTTTTCTTTCCCAAGGGTACTGATTTTTCAAAAGTCACCGAAGAACAGCTCTCATCAGTTTTATCTTTAATTAATAATCGCCCACGCAAATGTCTTGATTACATTTCGCCGTTGGAGTTTATTTCTAAAAAGTGTTGCACTTGACTTGACAATCTGCCGACCGCCAAACGGCGGTGGAAGGGGAGATTATTTACAGCAAAAAGCCTTCGCAAATCGCTCTATTAAAGTTTTTTTCTTGTAGGGGCGAGCATTGCTCGCCCGCATAAATAGCACAACCCTTTTTCGGGCGATTAATAATCGCCCCTACTATAATTTATTTAGCTTTTCAACCTGTGTTTTGTTAATAAAAAATGCCCGAGGTAACTCCTCGGGCAAATAAATTTTAAATATTCAAATTAACCCATATAAGGCTTGTCGGAAAGTGTTTCGTTCCAACCGGCAAGGTAACGGGCAAGTGTATTTACATCATCAAGTGTAACACTGCCGTCACCGTTTATATCAAGAGCATATGAATTAACATTTACATCTTCCCACTCAGCAACATACTGTGCAAGAGCAACAAGGTCTTTAAGATTCACAGCGCCGTCATCATTAACATCACCGGGAATGAAATCTTTAATGTAAACCGCATTAATGGTTAAATCAGAAGTAACATTGTTTGCCTCAGCATCCCAGTAGGGAGCAATCATTGTGTAACCGTCCTTAGCGGGAATTTCGGGAACTTCTGCATCAGCGCCATATTCAACGGTCTGCTCAGAAACGGTAACACCGTCAGCAACAAACTTTACAGTGTAGGTGTTAATGGTGTAAACTGCGTTTACGGTTATATCAGAAGTAATGTTTGAAAAATCTGTTACATCCCAGTAGGGAGCAGTCTTATCATAACCAACCTTTGCGGGAACGGCTGGGATATCGGTAAGGGTTTCACCGTAGGAAACTTCCTTAGTTGCTACGGTATTACCATCAGCAATAAATGTTACAACAAGTTTTTCTCCTGCTGCTATAACAACTGTTTTAGGTTCTGATGCTTTCTTATAGTTTGTTTCGGCATAGCGTACATAGTAAGTGCCTGCTGCGAATTTAGCAGTGGTATCTGTTACTGCATTGTATGTAGCACCGTCAGTGCTGATTTCCATTTCTGTGGTAAGACCATAGATTTCACCGTCGGCAAGACCGCTGATGCTTTCGGGTACAGCTACAAGAGCGGGAGCTTTTTGTGTTTGCTTTTCAATGGTAAAGGTTTTGGAGACGCTTGCACCGCCATAGCTCATAGTAGCGGTTGCAGTACCGGGTTCAACATTATTGGAGTAGGAGATAGTAGGCTCACCTAATAATAATGTACCGTTTACAACGGCTGTCATAGGAGCAATTTCCTCGCCTGAATATACCAAAGAAGCTTTATTATCAAGGGTAAGAGTTACGGTTGCAGATTCGCAAGGGTCAACCTCAGTGCCCGATGACAAAGTACAACCTTCGGTAATAGTGTCGTTTGTATCGTCGGTGGTAATACCGTGAATGTGAACATTGTCAGCAGCACTTGCCTCATCTGCACCCATACCTGCCTCGCGTAAATTGTTGGCAGTTCCGGTAGAGTCTGGTGCTTGGGTACCAAACTTTGAGGAGTTGTTGTTATAGGCAGTCTGTGAAGTGAAAATTATTGAAGAATCTTCGCTGGAACTTAAAGTTTTATGGCGGCTATGTGCAAAGAAAGCTTTGTCAGTTCCGGAAGAATTGTTGGTGTTAATAGTTACATTCTCGCTTACAATAACATCAACCTTACCTGAAACATAGTATGCTGAGTTCCAGGTGATAGATGCGCCAATACTACCTAAAAAACCGCTTTTGTATGTATATTCGTTATTACATCCACAGAAAATTTTGTCGGTAATTGTACCACCGTTAAGATTTACGGTAACATTACCAGTAAGATTTGATGCATTGTTACCGCCAAATACGCCGCTAACAGTACCTCCGTTTATGGTAAGGTTTACCTGCTTTATTGTACAGGCAACCGAGCTACCGCCGTATACAGTGCCAATTGTACCGCCGTTAATAGTAATGTTGGTAGACTCTAAAGTTTCACCTGTATTGCTACCACCGTAAACTATAACTGCAGATGCGTTTGCGCCGCTTTCAAAGGTAACATTATTACCGTTGGCATAAACAGCCTTGCTACCACTTATGGTTATATCTTTAAAAGTAATATTATAACCAATAACCAAATCATTCGAAGCTAAGCTAAGCGTACCGCCTGTAATTGTAACCGAATCAACATTACGGTCAACCCAATTCATACCTGCAGGAACAGTGTATGTACCTACAATGTGGATTCTACCGTTGTTAGAAACCCTTTTGAGGGCTTTTTCAAGTGTTGCAAAAGGTGCCGCTTCGGTACCTGCGTTAGAATCGTTACCGCTTGCAGAAACATAAACATCGGGAAGAGTCTCAATAATAACATCTTCACCCATATCAATGTCAGCATCCTCATCTGCGGCAAAAACATTTACCGAAAATGCGCTGAACGCAAGCATAAAGCATAAAATTAATGCCAGGGTTTTGCTGAAAACAGATTTTTTCATTTAAAAAACTCCTTTGTGTATATTAATACATAATCATTTTAACACAGAATAATATAAAAATCAATAAATGTTTTTTGAGTTTGCTTGTATTTTTTGTTATGAATGTCGAAAAAAGCCGTATTTCGAAAAATTGTAAAGTAAATTAGCAAAATTATAAAGGATTTTGTTGACTTAAAAGCGTATAAAATGATATAATCTTAAAGAAAATCTATAAAATATGAGGGGTGACATTAGTGGAAGGGTATAAAACCATAAAAGAAGTTTTCAGTGTTGAAACTGAGGTTAAGCATTCAAGATTTATAGCTACAGTTTGCCCCTGTAAAACCGAGCAGGAGGCTACTGATTTTATTGCCTCTATGCGTAAAAAGTACTGGGATGCCAAACATAATGTATACGCTTTTTCCATAAGGGAAAACGGCACAAAGCGTTTTTCTGATGATGGCGAACCTCATTCTACTGCCGGTCTGCCGGTTATGGAGGTTATAAACCATTCCGGTATTACTGATATTGCAGTGGTAGTCACCCGTTATTTTGGCGGAATACTCTTAGGCACAGGCGGACTTGTCCGCGCCTATTCCGAGGCGGCAAGACTGGCTTTGGAAACGGCTGAGATATTAACAATACTTCCTGCAAAAAAATTCAAAATAACCTGCGATTACGGCGATTATGACCCTCTTTTAAAGATATTGGAGGGGTTTGAGGCAAAAATCCTTTCTACCGATTTTGCGCATAATGTTTCGGTGGAGGTTGCGGTTAAAGCAGAGCTTTATTCCGAATTGCTATTAAAATGCACCGATAAATTCTGTGCCAGATTACCTTTTACCGACCTTGAAGAAATTTTTATGGGATTTTAGTAAAAAAATAAAGGGTTTTTAAGGTTTTTGTCTAATAATATATATAACTACCAAAAGGCGGTGAAGTATATGAGTAATATTCGATTGCTTACCGAAAAAATTGAGGCAAGTACATTAAGTCAAAAAGCGGTGCTAAGCTGTAACAGTCGGGGGCGAAAGGTGTATGAGCCCGAGTGCGATGTAAGAACCGCATTTCAGCGTGACCGCGACCGTATTATTCATTGTAAGGCATTCCGTCGCTTAAAACATAAAACACAGGTTTTTTTATCACCCGAATCAGACCATTACCGCACGCGACTTACACATACTTTGGAGGTCGCTCAAATAGCCCGTACAATTTCAAGAGCGCTTCGCCTTAATGAGGATTTAACCGAAGCTATTGCCCTTGGTCACGATTTGGGTCATACCCCGTTTGGTCACGCAGGTGAAAGAGCTTTGGATTCTATTTCCAAATCAGGGTTTCACCATTATGAGCAAAGTGTAAGAGTTTGTGAGAGGTTAGAAAAAAACTTCAAAGGTCTTAATCTTACCGCCGAGGTACTGGATGGCATTTTAAACCATACCAAAGGTCCGTTTTCAGAGTGTCTTGAGGGTAGGGTGGTACGCATTTCAGATAAAATCGCCTATATCAATCACGATATTGATGACGCAGTGCGCGCAGGCATAATTAAGGAAAGCGATATTGACAGTGAAATCTGTGATGTGCTTGGCTACTCTAAAAGTGAGCGAATAAACAGTATGGTAAAATCGGTCATTTTCAACAGTATTGATGATATTGTTATGGATAATGAAATGACTGCTCAGTTTGATAAGCTCCATAGCTTTCTTTTTGAACGAGTTTATACAAATCCTATTGCCAAGGGTGAGGAAAGCAAGGTTGCAGGTATACTTATAGGTATTTATGAGCATATAATAAAAAATCCAAATAAGCTTCCCGCAGAATATAGCGGTATAGTGGAAACAGAAGGCTTTGAACGAGCTGTTTTAGATTATATAGCGGGTATGACAGATCATTACGCCACACAGGTTTATAAGCAGTTTTATATACCAAAGTTCTGGGCCATGGATGTGTAAAAAGGTCGAAAAAACAAAAAAATTAACAAAATTATAATCTAAAGACCGTTTTTTGGTACATTTAAAGTATTATAATAGGTTATGAAATGACCTAAATTGCCAAAGTGAAGTTCGGATTTTTGAGGTAAAAAATGAGAAATACCCGAGGTTCACCTTGACAAAAGAGTATGGTATATATAGATATTTCAAGATTTTCAGAGCCTGAGGAAGCCGCCACCAACGAAGTTGGC
>JAGAOS010000053.1 GCA_017623575.1 Clostridia bacterium | reverse complement strand
ACCATTACTATTATACAAGAGGTTCTTCTTTTATCTATAGTTTTTTGGGCTTAGCTACGCCTCGCCCGTTTTATTGTAGCTTCGCTCTTTTTTCTTCCCCCGGTAGAACCGGGGGTTTATTTCCACACCTAAAGGCACCAACAAAAAACACGGTTACTGCTAAAAGCAACCGTGTTTTTAATTTATTCATCCAAATCAAAAAGCAGACAGCCTTGTGCTTTAAACTGAGCGATTTTTGTGTTCAAATACTCGGTAGAGCATTTAAAATGCTCGGCAAGGCAATCCTTACATAAAAACTCCTCTGCCATACGGCTTACCATTTTTTTATATAAACCTATTTCATCCATAGAAAGTTTGCTTCCGCATTTTTTGCATCTGTCGGGCATTAAATATCCACAACCTTTGCTCGGTAAATTTTACAGTCATGAGCTTCTAATAAAGTCTTATAAATGCCGTCTTTAATCTTTATCTTTTCCCCTGTCCAAAGTTCGGTAAGCTCTAAAGTTTTTCCGCAGGTTATAGGCAAACCTAAAACATCGGTATCAATATAGTTACGGCACTTTGAATCGGTAAAGTTAAACATACCAATAGCAATATCACCGTTATCAAGATATTTAGCAATAGTGCAAAGCTCTTTGGCAACATCTTTACCCTTTTCGTGAACACGCTGGTATATCTCAAAAGGTTGACGCTGCGCGGGGTCCTGATTTATGGCAATAACATCCTTATTGGTTAAAATTGCTTTTGCATTATCGTCCATTTTTGTGATGTCACAGCCAATCATAAGAGGGGAATTCATCATTGCCCAGAAGGAAAAGTGAGTTTTATACTCGATGTATCCGCAAAGACCGTTTTCCTCCACATCTCTTGCAACATTACCGGCACCGTTCATACCAACAATAAGCATATCAATATCGTTAAAGCAACCCTGACCGTTATACTTTTGTAACGGAAATTGTTTCATAGCAAGATTTTTTACAGATTCCCATGTATCGTTTATATCACCTGTAGAACGCCACATATGTGCGCCTGTGGTTTTAATCCATTCTTCAACATTTTCCACACCCCAATTACAGGCGGAAAAAAGAATATCTCTGCCGCAATTGGCTAAAGCAAGACCCATTCTTTTATAAAGATAATGTCCCTCGGTGGAAAGGGGATGAAAACAGTAATCGTATTTTAGAAAATCCACTCCCCACTCTGCAAAGGTAGCGGCATCTACAAATTCATAATCATAACTACCGGGATAGCTTGCGCAGGTAAGATGCGCCGCACAGGAATACATACCAAATTTAAGGCCCTTGGAATGTGCATAATCTGCAACAAATTTCATACCGTGAGGGAATTTTTCGGGGTCGGCAACAAGCTTACCGTCTACACGCTCTTTAAGTGACCAACAGTCATCAATAACTATGTAATCATAGCCTGCCTCAAGCAGACCGGTATCCACCATAGTATCAATAGATTTTAAAACAATTTCCTCATTAATATCAGGACCGAATGTGTTCCAGGAATTCCATCCCATAGGGGGTGTTTTTACAACCATAATCAAAACTCCTTTCAATAATTTGGGATTTTGTTTGATTATGAGCTCATTATAATTCCATATAACGCAAATTTCAATGTTATTTTGTTGTTTTTACAAAAACACAAAAAACATAATAACAAATCCCCCGAAGATTAATCAAAATCTTCAGAGGATTTTTAAAAACTATAATTTAATGAATTGTAACATCCCATTCTGCCAAGCGTTGCGCCAATAACACAACATCAGATAAATCAACGTTTCCCGAACCGTTAGTATCTAACGTGATGAAATTACAAGCAACATTCCATCCCGCGACACATTGCGCTAAAACTACTAAATCCTCCAAATTAACAGAAAAATCGTAATTTATATCGCCCAAAAAATACTTAAGTTGAATTTCACCACCCGTTTTAACCATAGACGGAGCACTGGTTACACTTGCGTACGTTGTATCTGTCTCGGCGATTCTTTGATAAACACTATATACAGTAAATGGTGTTAATTTTCTAAAAGTGTTGTGTGATTGCCAATTTATGCCATCAAGACTGTACTCATACCCCTCCATAGGCATAAGGGTAATTGTATTAAGCGACAATCCACCAATAACAGGTAGACTTGGTTGGGCAACAGCGCATTTTGCGGTTGTTACCTCAAGAGCTTTGCTACTTTCACTTGCATAGGTATCACTAGTTTCGGCAGTGCGTTGATAAAAAGAATATTTTGTATTTACCGTAAGTTCTGTAAACAAAGGTGATGATTGCCAATTAACACCATCAATACTATATTCGTAACCATCTGCTCCCTCAAGTTCAACCATATCAAAGGTTGTTGTTTTTAGGGTTGGTGCGTCAGGTGAAGCAGCAGTAAGCTTAGGTGTAGTAAAGGAGGTATATGGACTAAAATCACTAGCATAATTTGTTGCTGTTGCATATTTTATTCTACGCACTTTATAAGACATACCCGGAATTAGACCCGTAAAAATAGGCGAAGCTTGTACCTTTGATTTGCCATCATCACTAAATAGCATATAATCATAACAAGATTCGGCTTCCTCAATCTCAGCAGAAGTTGCCGTTAACACCTTTATTGTTGGAGCGGTTGGAGTTGGAGTGGGATATTTAGTTGTTGAAAAAGTTGCACCGGAGCTTGGAGAACCTGCCGGCTTGGTAGCACTTGCTTCAAAACGTTGATAAAATGTATATTTTGTTCCGGGCAAAAGATTATCAAAAACGTTTGATTTTTGCCAACTAATTTTATCTAAGCTATATTCACATCCGGCAACAGACTTAAGAGTAATACCGGTAGGTGAACTGCTTTCTAATTCAGGTTTTTCGGGAAGAAGCTCATAATTCCCAGCTTTAAGAGTAATATTATCAATATACAACTTGGTAACGCTATCACTAAGATATCGAATATCAATATTAAAATCACTATTTTTATCGGTATAAAAAGGCACTTGTACCTTTTGCCAACTGCCAACTTCCACATCACAAGCTTCGGCATACACCTTATCACAATTATTATACAAGTAATCGTTTTTGCCTAAAATAGCAATAGTCTCAATTGCGCCATTAACGGCTTCTTCTGGCAAATATACATACATCTCGAGAGAATAGAAAGTGTTGTATTTCAATCCGCTAATTGGAAAAATAGCATCTCTATGACGCGAATTTATAGAAAGCGAATACCTACCCTCATAAGAAAAATCGGCTGTTCTGGAATAATTAAACCAAGATACAGTATAATAATCAGCCCAATATCCACCGCTTTCATAGGCAGCCCAACCGCTTACAGTGCCGTTTTCAAAGGTGCCGTCATATCCAAGAGTTTTAAAATAATCCTCATTTTCAGCAAATGCAAAGGTTTGATTCACAAAAAGCGATGTTAAACATATTATAAAGCAAAGCAATAAAGATATAAATTTTTTCATAATTTTCTCCTCCTTTATATCCTGAAAATATTATATCAAACCAAAAACTCATTGTCAACAAACGCAAATAAAGTTTCGAAAAGGTTTGAAAAAATTGAGATTTTTCAAATTTACTTGAATAGAATTAAAGATTATTTACCCAAAATATCAGACAAATTTGAAAGAATTTTTTCAGCGACATCCGGCTTGTTCATAGAATAAACATGAACATTTGTAATACCGTTGGCATAAAGGTCGATAATCTGGTCGGTAGCATAGGCAATGCCTGCCTGCTTCATTGCGGCGGGGTCGCTGCCGAATTTATCTACAAGACTTTTAAATCTCTGTGGCATAAAGGAGCCCGAAAGCTTTACTGCCCTTTCCACCTGATTTGCATTGGTGATAGGCATAATACCGGGAATAATGGGCACGGTTATCCCCTGCTCGCGGATTTTATAAAGGAAGTTATAAAGCAGATTATTATCAAAAAACATTTGTGTTGTTAAAAAATCACAGCCTGCGTCGACCTTTTCTTTAAGGTGAAGGATATCATCCCTTTGATTAATGCTTTCAGGATGTATTTCGGGGTAGCAGGCTCCGCCTATGCAAAAATCGGGATTGTAAGCTTTTAACTCCCTTACAAGCTCTACGGCATATTTATAATCCCATTCACTGCGGTCGGCATTCTCCATACCTTTAGGAATATCGCCACGAAGCGCCATTATATTGGTAATTCCTGCGGCCTTAATCTGCTCAATTTTATCCTTAACGGTCTGTTTAGTAGATGAAACGCAGGTTAAATGAGCCAAAGTTGGCACACCATAAAGCTCCTTAATATTTTTGGCAATATCAAGCGTATATTTACTTGTTCCGCCCCCCGCACCGTATGTAACACTCATAAAGGCGGGGTTTAGCTTTGCAATCTCCTCTGTAGCCGATTTAACGCTTTCAAATCCCGATTCGGTTTTAGGGGGGAAAACCTCAAAGGACATAGACAATTTTTCGTTTTTAAGTAAATCTATAATCTTCATATAAAAAATCCTTTTTTATTTTAATAACAAAATTATAGCAGAAAAAAATTATAAAATCAACCAAAAATAGAGTTGCCCTATAAAAAAGCAACTCTAAAACAAAAATTTTATAAAATTATGCAAATAAGTCCGCTGCAACCTTCGTTTATAACTCGCTCAATTGTTTCCTGCATACGCATTCTTGCCTCTTGTGGCATTCGGGCAAGCTTTGTGTGAAGCCCCTCGTTCACAAGCTCATGCAAACTTTTACCGAATATATTTGAATCCCATATCTGAATAGGATTTTCCTCAAACTCTTTAAGCAGATACATAACAAGGTCCTCGGATTGCTTTTCGCTACCCACAATGGGCGAAACCTCGGTTGTTATATTAGCCTTCATAATGTGGAGCGACGGTGCCGATGCGCGAAGTCTGACCCCATATCTGCCGCCCTGACGCATAATTTCAGGCTCTTCTAAAGACAATTCCTCAATTGAAGGCATAACAATTCCGTAACCTGTAGCTTCTACCTCATCCAAGGCGTTTTTAATGGGAATATACTCTTTTTTAATGCTACTGAGTTCGGATAAACAGGCAATAAGCTCACAATCGTTTTTAATATCCATACCCGAATTTTCTGAAATAATTTCAAAAAAGATTTCACGCTTTACATCAGCTTTAATTTCTGCCTTTCCGTTGCCCAAATCTACCCTTTTAATCTCACAGTTTTCTATATACTCACAATCTGTCAAACACTGTTCTAGACTTTTTATATCCCTTATATGAGATAATCCCCCTGCTGTTTCCATAACAATATTATAAAGCGATGCTTTAAGAGGATGATTTTCACCAACAGACGATACCCAATCGGGCAAATCGACCGACACCTGCTTTACAGGGAATTCAAAAAGGACGCGGGCTAAAATATTATGTATGTCTTCCTCATCCAGTTCCAGACAATTTACGGGAATAACCGGAACAGAATATTTTTCGCTCAGCTCATCTGCCAGAGTAGATGCCGAATCAGAAGCGGGATATATACAATTTAAAAGCACCACAAAAGGCTTGTTAATTTCTTTAAGCTCATCAATAACTCTTTGTTCCGCCTCGGCATATTCTTCTCTTGGAATATCACTTATACTACCATCTGTAGTAACAACAAGGCCAATTGTAGAATGCTCGGTTATAACCTTTTTTGTGCCTATTTCTGCCGCCATATTAAAGGGAACCGCTTCATCGTACCAAGGGGTTTTAACCATACGGGGGCTATCCCCCTCGATATACCCTAAGGAGCTGGGTACGATGTAACCAACGCAATCAATAAGACGCACATTACATTCCGCCACACCGCCTAAACTGATTTTAGCTGCGGTTTCGGGAATGAATTTTGGCTCGGTTGTCATAATAGTTCTACCTGAAGATGCCTGAGGCATTTCATCATTTGCGCGCTCGCGTTGAAACTCCCCTTCAATATTAGGCAAAACTAAGGTATCCATAAATCGTTTTATAAAGGTTGATTTACCCGTTCTTACGGGGCCTACAACCCCTAAGAAAATAGAACCGTCTGTTCTGACTGCAATATCTTTATAAATGCTTGTATTTGTCATTTTTCACGCCCTCCATTGGCTCAGCTCTTTGTACACAATATGCGGGCGTTTTTAAAATTATGCAACAAAAAAGCAGAGATTTGCAAAAAACAAATCTCTGCTTTGAAAAACTAATCTACTAAATCAAGCTCAAAACTGAACTGAAATTTATCCATATAGAACATACCGCTGATGGTGGAAAAATATTCAAGCTGAATACTTCTGCCGTCCTCGGATACATAAAGCATTGCAAGCATACCGTATGAACGACCGCCGTTCGATTCCATACGCTGGGGGTTGATCATCATTTCCATTACCTTAGAGCCGTCTTCTCTGGTGGTAATATGATAGTTAGGGCCGTCATCAGGCGGATAACGATGTCCACACATAACTAGCACTATGTTGCTGTATTTTGAAACAAGCTTATCATAGATATCCTGACCACTATTGGCAATATTTATATCATCTACCCAATCGATATCATCATCCTGCGTAAGGGACATATCGTGGTCAAAATATGCGTGTGTGGTTAAAATAACATTATAATCGGGATTTTCTGTTATCACACGCTCTGCCCAGGCAATTTCATCGTTAGTCGGGAAGAGATTTAAGGTAAGCATCATATATTTGATACCACCGATTGTAATTAGCCTGTAGGTGTTTTTCATAGTGTCATCATAACTGCCTGTAAGCTTACTGCCGAATTTATCCTTAGTTATGTAGGTATCAAAACGCCAGTCATGATTACCGCGTACAATTGACTGATTAAGACCTGCCTGTTCTAAACGGTAATGTTGCTCGGTAACAACCGGCCACTCGGCAGTTGGATTTGCATGCTCGCTAAGATCACCAAGTCCCATAACATACTGGATGTTTTTATCATCAGCATTATCAATAATCCAATCATAGATATAATGGAGCTTATCAGGATAATAGCCTGTTGTCTTCTGAACATCACCTATTACAGCAAATGAATAGGCATAATCTGTCGCCTTGGACTCGCCAATATACCAGCTATTGGTAGGCTGCCAATCATAATAAACCTCTGCAAGAGTATTATTTTCAAGCATCGCTTTAGCTGTGGCAACATCTTCGTCACTTGTGTTGTCACGCACTATTGCGTACATTACATTAAATACATTTGCATTGACGGTATCGCCATAAAACAATAACTCAGAGCCGTTTTTGTCCTTATAAATTACATAAGGTCTTACCGAATAATCCTCTGCAAAATCATCATAATCAACTCTTCCACCTTTAGCGCCTATATTGTAAAGAGCTGCGGTAAAATATGTGCTGTAGCTATCCCCTGTCTTGTACTGGAAGTTGGTATCAGGATTAACCTCAACATCAATAATATCAGTTTCTTCACCGTTGAAGATATACTTTTTGCCAATTTCAAGAGAATCGGTACCGCAGATTTCATTTTTAACCGCAAGAATACCTATTTTAGCGGTGGTCATATCTCCAAAACTTTCGATCTTATCATTACTCATAAAGAACTTATAACGGAGAGCTTGGGGCTTATCACCGTTTTTGGCTCTGATAGCATTACCCATATTACCAATTATGGTCTCACAGCAGGTTAAATTATCAATAAACTGTTTACTTGTAGAACTGGAGTTATTACCAACTTCTTGTCTTAAATGGAGATAAAGAGCGGTGTCATCGTCATCAGTAGTAAAATTGATGGTGATTTTATGCCAATTTCTTACTTGATTTTTATCCACAAGAACATTTTCGCCATTTTCGCTCACAACATCTGCCTTAAATACAGAATACACCTTAATATCGCCACTTGTGGTTGTTTTTCCATTACCAAGAAGATAGGAATCGGCAACTACAGCAGTATTAAGAAAATCCCATTCTGATAAATTGAAGGTATAGAAGGAAAGCTCATAATTACTGTTAGGCTTCAGGTTATCCAGCTTACGAACGATAGTACGGAATCGAGTGGCAAAATAAAACATTGAATTACCGCTATAGGGCTTAACAGTTATGCTGTCAGTTGTCCATTTGCCAGTGGCAGTATCGTACGTAGGGGTATATTTTGTGGTTACATCACCATAGGTTGCCTTAATATCAAAGGCATAGTCATTTTCTTGCTGATATGAGTTATAAATCTGACCCCATTTATCATCAAAGGGAGCTATATTTTGAAGCGCCTTATCAGCATCATCGGGAGAAACACGAAGTGAAGTTGTTTCCTTATAACCTTCAAAACCAAGACCGCCATTAATAACACTACGGCTAAGAATCACAGCCTTTACATTATGCTCATCTACATCGGCGCCTAGTGTATAGGATGTGTCATTTGAAAGGAACTTATCACCCTCATACCAGCCTTTAAATATGTTTACGGTATCCATTTCATCATAATCAACAGTGACGGTAACAGAATCATCGGCGTTGTACTTTGTGGTAGTAACAGCATAAAAATCCTTTTGTGTGGAATGTGCATTACCGTTTATATCAACTACTGAAATGGGAATTTCGGATATTGGAACACTCACTTCCTGCTTGTGCATTTTGATATTACGAACATAAATACCGCCATTGGCTGCGCCGGCAGGCAGAACAAATCCGATTGCAATATCACTCGCTATGTAAACGTCTTCATCCGGAAGTGTAAACTCACAGGTAACGGTACGCCAATCGGAATAAAGCTCACTTAAATCAACCGTCTTTAATGCTGTTGATGCTTCAGATGTACCGATTTTTCTACCCCAAGAGGAATATTTAATCTGATTTTCGGTATGAATACTACCATCTGCAAGCTCGTGAGACCATGTTGCAGTAAATCCGCTACGGGTGGGATTATTGTAATTAGCCTTATTGGTATGAGCATAATCGGTTTGACCTTCTTGATAAGTGTTATAGGCTGTGCCGTCAGACTTTACAACATTAAAATCATTTAAAACAAAATTTACACCTCTTGGTAAGGTTTCGCCGGTTGATGATTTAGTATAGGTAAAGGATGTGCCTTCTACCGCCTTAATTTCAAAGGAAAATTTGTAGGTAGAATTTTTTGTAAGCGTAAAGGTGTTGGTAAAAAGCGTACCATTAGCAACACCCGTACGACTAACAACTGTGTAGCCATCTTCGGTTGTGACAGCAGAGCTACCGCTACTGCTGCGACTCCAGCCTGTAAGACGGGTAGCAGCCGTTGTGCTTCTCAGCGAAGTGGGTTTGGTAGGTGTAAGAATCATATTTTCAGCAGCGGCGGAAACTGAAAAACCGAATCCGCAGGTAATACTGCCGAAAATCATAATCACACAAAGAAGCATTGATAACATTTTTCTTAACATTGTAAAAACCTCTCCTTATATATAAAATCTCCCAAAGCAATAGTAATGTATTATTTTCAAAAAAACAATTGATATTCTTACCATAAAAGTGTATAATCTTACCATAGGAGTGATATTTATGTTTTTTACATACGAAAGGTATACCCTACCTTCCGCTTTTCTGCACCGCGATTACGGTTGGCTCATGCTTCAATCATTACCTTCGGGCACCCGACCACACACAGCACACCGTAACTATCATGTGAAATATATTCTAGACGGAAGTGCCGTAAATATATTTGACGGTAAAGAAATCAACATAAAAAAAGGACAAGCAATTTTTATTCCTCCAAACAAAGAATTTACCATATTAACTGAAAATGGTTACCAAATGCTGGATTTAGTTTTTTCCGCACATAACAAAAACAATGCGGCTTTTCAGGAATTTTTAAGACTTACAAACGGTGATATAACAGTAACACCTCCCATAAATCTTGATCTTTCATATGATGAACTAAAACATCTTATAACCGTTCCATCTAACCTTAACCGCATTTTAATAAAAAACAAAAGCGAGTATATGTCCGTTTCTGTTTTAGAGGAACTTGCAAGAAACGAACAATCAGAATTCAAACAAAAAATTGAAGCTATCACAAACAGTGAAAATGCAAATTTTAACCTAAAAACCTTATGTGAGCTTACGGGATATAGTCAAACCCATTTTGAAAGACTTATGCTTAAAAATTTTGGTTGCAGTGCCATTGAATATTTTAACCGTATACGAATTAATAAAATTTGTTCACTGCTTAGAACTACGAACCTAAGTCTTCCTGAAATTGCCGAAAAATGCGGATTTTACGATACAAGCCACCTGAACACCTTTTTTAAAAAACGAATGGAAATAACACCCGGTAAATATAGAAAAGGAAATTAAAACAGACTGCATTTTATTAAAAATCTCATAAACTAAAAAGAGTTGTCGCATATATAAAATGCGGCAACTCTTTTAAAATATTCAATTAACAAAAAATTACTGGGTCATCATTCTGATAACGGTATCTATATGCTCTGCCTTTACACCTATTTTAAGCAGGTAATTATAGGTTTTCTCGGCAAATGTGTCACCCGCACATTTGTTTATATGATTAGCTCTGTAGAGAAATAGATCCCATGTATTGCGACCTCTACCAATATTGCCCAAGTTTGAGAACATATATTCATAATTAAGTTGTTCATACGAGGCACCTAAAAGACCGTTTATAACAAATGCCATCATACCAGTTCTATCGGTACCAATACTACAATGTATGGCAATAGGATAATTGCTTTCATCACCAAGAATTTCAAAAGCCTGTACAATCTCTTTAGAATTATACTGCAAACAATATTCTGCACTCATAGGAATATTATAGTATTTTATATTTTCATCTTTGTAAAATACCTCGACCACTTCTCCGCCAATTCTTAAATCAAGCTCGGTTTTTATGCCAAGGTCTTTTATAAATCTTTCTTTACCCTCGGCGGTCATTTCGTTAAGGTTTCCCATACGATAGATAACCCCTTGATTTGTGGTTTTTCCACCGATATTCCAACCGCCTACATCGCGGACATTTGTAACACCCTCAATATAAAGGTTTCTGGGAGAAGTATCACTGATTGAAAATTTATCGGTAGCACTAACATACATTCCATCGCTATAAATTGCCGCTATATTCCAATAATAATCGGTGGCAATATTAAGATTATAAAGCTCAAAAGAAGTATCATATAGAGAATATACCATAGGATCGGATAAATCGCTGTTTTTGCTTAATGTCAATAAATATCCGTAAAATTCTGAATTACCGTTATAATCGGCCGACCAACTGAAGGTAACAGGAAGAGGGCGGCTAAGCTCCGCCGCTCCGTTTGCGATTTCCCATAAATTTTCTCCCCAAACTCCCTCATTATACGGCTTATCAAGAAGCTCAACAATTGGCTCAGCAAGAAACTTGGCTTGAAAATCGGTATGAATGGATAGGTTATCATCTAAATCGGTGATTGAAACCGCGCCTTGATTTTGGAGATTATTCTTATAACAGTTGCGTCCTACGGCAAAATAAACCATACTTACTTCGGGTTTAGCCATAATATTTCTCGCTGCCGAAACATCTGAAAGATATTCAGCATATTCATCCGCTTCTATACCAAACTTAGTTATTTTTTCACTAACTGTATCATCAGAAAGTATAGAATCTATAACATCAAAAAGACTTGAAGTTTCGGTATTCGCGTAGCAAATTAATTCTTCCTTCTCAGAATTTTTAAAAATGGCATACGGACGAATAGAAAAGGCTTTATTATAGAACTCATATCTGGTTGCATTTCCAACAACACCAATATTGTATAAAGCAAAGGACACTATAATAGAATTATTTGTCATTTCAAAAATACGATTAACGCCCTCAGCTTTATTATAAGCGACTCCCCTTGCAACAGGATAACCGTTTACTTCTAAATCGTTATTTAAAACAAGCTGAGCGCCGTCTAAATGCTCCTCATAAGCAACAAGAGCACCATATTCACTAAGCTCATAGCCCTGCTGTTCATAAAGTTTAAAAATGTAGTCATTGATTTCAAATTTAAAACGAAGTGCCTGATGTGATTTCAAAGATTCTTTGCGTATTGAATTACCCAAAGTAGTAACGCACTCTGCGAAATTTTCAGGTTGTTCTACCTCTAAAAGGGTAAGATTATCAATAAAGGTTTTACTTGTATCATCCGAATTACGACCTGTTGCATTATAAAGATGCAAATAAGTATAGGTATCATCTTCATCGGTAGTAAAATTCAAAGTAATTTTGTGCCACTTACGAATTTTTGAAGTATCGGCAATTTTAATGTATACATCATTAACACGTTTATAAATTTCTTTGTAAAAGTCATACACCTTAACGCTTGAATCTGATGTTGTGTTACCTACAGTCATTTCATAGGTATCTGCTATGGTTGCAGTATGAAGAAAATCCCATTCGCTAAGATTATACACATAAAAAGAAAGCTCATATTCGGTGTTGGGTTTCAGATTATCCAGTTTTCGTACAACAGAACGGGCTCGTGTAGCAAAATACATCATTGATTTACCGCTATATGGTTTAACAATTGTATCTGCAATTTCAAATTTTTTATCAACCGACGGATTATAAGCGGTTGCATACTTTGTGGCAAAGTCGCCGTGGGTTGCTCTTATTAAAAATGCCCAATCATCATTTGGCTGATAAGATGTATACATCTGTCCCCACTTATCATCAAACGGAGCTATATTTTCTAAGGCTTGACTAACACCGGAATCAACACGCAGTGAGGTTTGAGGTGAAGTATAGCTTTCAAATCCCAAACCGCCTGTAATAACACTTTTACATAGTATTTTAGCTGTAATACTATTAAGATCGATTCCATTTTCGGTTGTGTAACGCAGAGAATCAGAAAGCAGTTTCTCCCCACTATACCAACCTAAAAACTCATTAACCGAATCCATATCATCATATAAAATCTCAACCGTATAGGTACCATTTTGATTTTCGGCAGCTTTGGTAGTAACAAAAATATCATCCCCTGAAGGATGCACATTTCCATCTACATCTACAATAGTGGTTGGAATAACATTATCGGGTATTTCGGGAATAACCCTTTCCATAAAAAAATTACGAACCCAAATTTCATCTCCGTCATCAGGCAAAACAAATCCAATGGCAATGTCGCTCGCAGTATACTCATCCTCATCGGGAATTGAAAATTCGCAGGTAATGGTACGCCAATCAGAATAGAACTCCTCCAAATCAACGGTTTTTAGTGCAGCTATTGGGGAATTTGGAGTTCCTATATATTTACCAAAGGGAGAATATTTTGTAACCGAATAAATATAAGGTGTATCGGTATCACTTTCAATGGTCCAAACTAAACTTGTTTTAGTGCGTTTTTTATTGCCGTTGCCTTTGTAGGCATGTGCATAATCGGTAGCACCCTCTATGTAGCGTGTGTATGTAGCAGAGCCATTTTTATCTAAACTGGCAAAATCCTGCAAAACAAAATCAATACCCGATGGTTGAGAAACATCATTATAGGTATTACTAAGCTTTGTTTCACTTCCGATTTTCACCTCAAAAGAAAACCTATATGTATTGTTCTTTGTAAGAGTAAAGGTGTTAGTGAAAAGCTGACCGCCTTTTTTACCACTTAAAGCAACAGTAGAAACACCATTTTCGGTAGATATGGTGGCATCGCCACCTGTTTTCGTCCAATTAGCTTCGCGTTGCAAGGAAGTAACTGAATTACTTAATGTCACAACCGTTGTTGGCGTAATAATCATATTGCCAGCATCTAAATCAGATTTAACAGACAAAAACGGCGTTATAAAACAACATAAAGCCAAAACTAAAGAAAGCCCAAAAGATAAAAACCTTTTAATTATAATCACCTTCTATAATATAATAAATTATTTTTCTGCCACAAGCTCTTTCATACTGTACATACCGGGGGTTTTATTGCGAAGAAAAAATGCGGCATTAACTGCACCTACTGCAAATACCTCTTTAGAACGGGCAGAGTGCGAAAGGGTTATGATTTCATCTCTGCCTGCGAAAATAACCTCATGCTCACCAACAATGGTGCCACCGCGTACTGCGTGAATACCAATTTCGGTAGCGTTTCTTTTTTCTCTTTTAGAATGTCTGTCATATTCATAGGACATTTTACCGTTTAACTCATTGTTAATCTCATTGGCGAGTAAAATTGCGGTACCGCTGGGGGCATCTATCTTCTGGTTGTGATGTTTTTCAATAATTTCAATATCAAAGCCATCTAAAATTGTTGCCGCTTTACGACAAAGCTCTGCCAAAAGATTAATACCTAGTGACATATTAAACGAGAAAAACACAGGAATTTCTGTCGACGCGGCTTTAATAGATTCTATTTGCTCATCCGAAAAGCCGGTGGTTGCAATAACCGCCCCGAGCTTTTTAGCTTTAGCGTATTCAAGCATACGGGAAAGCACGGCAGGATTTGAAAAATCCACAATAACATCAGCCTCAACAGTAATATCATTAAAGCTATTGAATACAGGGAAAGGACCATTCTGCGAAATATCCAAATCAATGCCCGCAACAATTGAAGCGTCATTACGCTTATTAATAATATCGGTTATAACGCGACCCATTTTTCCGTTACAGCCACTTAAAATAATCTTCAACATTTTTATCTTCCTTTTAAAAATGGGAAGAATAATTATAATTACTCTTCCCAAATTAGTTTAATATTTTATAAAAGCCCGTGCTTTACAAGCTCATTTTTGAGGATTTCACGATTCTTATCACTCATAGGAACAAGGGGAAGTCTGCATTCGCCCATATTCATACCCATAAGGTTCATAGCTTCCTTAACGGGGATAGGATTAACATCTATAAACATATAATCCATAAGGTCAGAATATTTAACTGACATTTCGGTAGCCTTTTTAAAATCACCTGCAAGACAAGCTGCAGTAAGATTATGGAATTCAGTGGGCAAAATGTTAGAAATAACCGAAATAACACCCTTTGCACCCAAAGACATCATAGGAACCGTCTGATCATCATTACCCGAATAAATGGTCAGGTTATCACCGCAAAGGCTGATTGTTTTAAGCACCGAAGAAATATCGCCGTTAGCTTCTTTAGCTGCCACTATATTTGGATGCTTAGCGAGTTCCAAATATGTTTCAGGCTTAATATTTACACCTGTTCTGGATGGAACATTATAAACAATAATAGGGGCATCAACATGGTCAGCAATATAATTGTAATGTGCAACTAACCCTGCTTGTGAAGTTTTGTTGTAATAAGGTGTAACCATTAACAAAGCATCAGCACCAAGCGATATAGCTTCCTTAGAAAGCTCAACACCGTAAGCGGTATCGTTACTGCCTGTACCCGCAATAATAGGCACTCTGCCTGCGTTCTGCTGAATAGCAAGTTCAATTACCCTTACATGCTCCTCGTGATTAAGTACAGCGGATTCACCTGTAGTACCACAAACAACAAGAGCATCAATTCCGCCCTGAATCTGTTGCTCCACAAGCTCTTTAAAGCGCTGCTCATTAACCGAACCATCAGCGTGCATTGGAGTGACAATAGCAGTTGCGCAACCTTCAAAAATACACTTTTTCATAACTTAATCT
Organism: Clostridia bacterium; assembly: GCA_017623575.1. Taxonomy (GTDB): domain Bacteria; phylum Bacillota; class Clostridia; order Oscillospirales; family Acutalibacteraceae; genus UMGS1279. The sequence continues at coordinate 9,546 of JAGAOS010000053.1, read as the reverse complement.
CCTCCTTGGAGTTAGTCCATATAACCCTTTGCTGCAAGAAGCTCAGCCATTAAAACTGCACCACCTGCGGCACCTCTTAATGTGTTGTGTGAAACGCAAACAAATTTATAATCATACTGACTATCCTCGCGCAGACGGCCAACATGAACTGCCATACCGCCCTCAACATCACGAACAAGCTGAGTCTGAGGCATATTATCCTCATCATAATAATGAAGGAACTGCTTTGGTGAGCTGGGAAGCTCAAGCTCCTGAGGAACGCCCGCAAACTCCTTCCAACGCTTTAATATTTCTTCCTTAGTTGGTTTTTTATCAAAGCTTACAAAAACTGCAGCCATATGTCCGTCTGATACGGGAACACGAATACACTGTGCGGTAAATGCAGGCGAGGTTGCATTTACAATCTTACCGTTTTCAACCTTACCCCATATTTTAAGAGGCTCCTGCTCGGATTTTTCTTCCTCACCGCCAATGTAGGGAATTACATTATCAATAATCTCGGGCCAACGCTCAAAGGTTTTGCCTGCGCCGGAAATTGCCTGATAGGTACATACAAGCACATTTTTAACACCGAATTCATTTAAAGGGAAAAGTGCAGGAACATAGCTTTGGAGCGAGCAGTTAGATTTAACCGAAATAAAACCGCGCTTGGTACCAAGGCGCTTGCGTTGAGCCTCAATAACCTCTACATGCTCAGGATTAAGCTCGGGAACAATCATAGGAACATCCTCAGTACCCCTGTGCGCACTATTGTTAGAAACAACAGGACACTCGTGCTTTGCATAAGCCTCTTCTAAAGCTCTGATTTCAGATTTTTCCATATCAACAGCACAGAATACAAAATCAACCTTGGATGTGATTTCTTCAATATCCTCAGTAGCGCTATAGATTACCATATCCTTCATTTTTTCGGGAATAGGTTTTTTCATAGCCCATCTGCCTTCAACAGCTTCTGCATAGGTTTTACCCTTAGAACGAGGGCTTGCCGCCAAAAGGCAAACATCAAACCACGGATGATTTTCAAGCAGAAGCGCAAAGCGCTGACCTACCATACCGGTAGCTCCGATAATTCCTACCTTATATTTTTTCACTACAACCACAACCTTTTAAGGATTTTTTAAAAAAACAGTTGAATAACTGCCTATTTTGCAATATAATATAGAAAAATATTGCAAACCAATAATATTTTCATTTTACTTTATAATACCAAAATATAAGGCTTTTGTCAAATACATATTATGCAACAGAAGTGTAAAATGTTAAAAAGACAAAAAACTATTCAAAATATTTTATTTTTTTATACAAATTGCATTGTAAGAAAGGCAGAAATTATGAAAAGAAGCGACTTTTACTATGATTTACCGGAAGAGCTTATTGCTCAAACACCAATTGAACCAAGGAACGCATCGCGACTAATGGTGCTCGACCGCAACAGCGGCAAAACTGAGCACACACAATTCACTGACCTTTTTCGTTTTTTAAAGCAGGGTGATTTGCTTGTTCTTAACGATACAAAGGTACTACCCGCCAGAATTTTCGGCAAACGCACCGATACAGGTAGTGAGGTGGAATTTGTTCTTCTAAAAAGAAGAAATGATACTGATTGGGAATGTATTGCAGGTCCGGGTAAAAAAGCTAAGGTTGGTCATTGCTTTACTTTTTCAAATAAGCTTGCAGGCGAAGTAATAGAGGTTCTGCCAGATGGAAATCGTATTCTCCGTTTTGCTTTTGAGGGTGAATTTTACGCTCTTTTAAATGAAGTTGGTAATATGCCACTCCCCCATTATATTAAGGAAGAACTAAAAGACAAAGACCGCTATCAGACAGTATATTCAAAAGAATTAGGCTCAGCGGCCGCTCCTACGGCGGGACTTCATTTTACGAAAGATATGTTAAATGAGCTCAAAGAAAAAGGGATTAATATTGCATATGTTACACTTCATGTTGGACTTGGTACCTTCCGTCCCGTTAAGGTAGATAATATTTTAGAACACAAAATGCATAGTGAGCATTACCATGTTCCAAAAGAAACTGCAGAGCTTATAAACCAAACAAAAGAATCGGGCGGTCGAGTAATTTGTGTTGGTACAACATCTTGCCGAACTGTTGAAAGTGCTGCCGATGAAAATGGACGACTTTGTGAGTGCAGCGGCGATACCGAAATATTTATCTACCCCGGTTATAAATTCAAGTGTCTTGATGCACTAATAACTAACTTCCATCTGCCTGAAAGCACACTGATTATGCTAGTTTCTGCTCTTGCAGGGTATGAAAACACTATGAATGCCTATAAAACGGCTGTAGAAGAAAGGTATCGATTCTTTAGCTTTGGCGATGCTATGTTTATTGTTTAACTTAGAATATTATTCATATAACAGCGTATATCACCAATAATATCCCTCAAAATTTCGAAAAAGTTTCGAAAGTCAATATATTGAAACCTAAATATTTTATATGATATAATTAATATAACTAAATTATTTTAGGAGGAGATTTAATGAAAAAACTTTTAGCAATTTTACTAACCCTTGTTCTTACCTTCAGTTGCTTTAGCCTGCTTGGCACAGGCACAGCACTGGCGGAAGAAGAAACATCATCCGATGTTATTATGCAGTCGGATTTTGGGAACACCACAAGCACTAACCTTTGGCAGGTACATAAAGGTACTGTTGAGCAAGGCCTTCAGGATACCGACGGTACATATTATGCCCGCCTTACAAGTACAGCTACCACTGCACCGTCATTTTACAGTGCACCTGCTACATTAACACCCGGTTATAAATATGAGCTTTCATATTATATCCGCGTACCCGAAACAAGTGAGTCCTATAAAGGCACACTTACAACCGATACCACTTCCACCAACTATAATCTTACACCCAAACTTGCTATTTATGAATCGGGAATTAGCTCAGCCGGCAAGGTTAACACGCTTTATTACTCTGTCAGCAACGAATACGCCTATAACGGTATTAGACGTAGCGACTTTGAAGCAGGTTTAACAGTAGGTTCTTATGAGACCAAGAAAATCTCTAAATATTCGTTAATTGAAAGCAACCAGCTTAAAAGTGTTTACGGTTCAGAACTTTCTTTTAATGAAGTTTTTGCTGATTGGACAAAAATCACCTTTGCCTTTACTGCTATCGCTTCTGATACTAACGCAGGCGAGCAGGTAGTTGGTCTTAACTTCTCGCTCACTAACGTTATTCCAGGTCTTATGTATGATATTAAAGATGTTAAACTTGTTTGCACCGATGATGGTACAGCAACCAAAACCATAATGCAATCTGACTTTAACGACGCAGACGGAACAAATTGGCAGGCTACAAAAACGGGCGTTCTTACATATGGTGACGATAACAGTGATGGAGTTAATGATTGCGCCAGAGTAAAAATTCATCCAACTTCTAAAAACCAAGGTATAGTAAGCACACCCTTTGAGCTTGTTCCCGGCAATGATTATGAGCTTACCTATTATATTCGTGTGCCTAAAGAAACCGCAGATGGAACTACTGCAAGCTTCAATATAGGTTCAAGCTTCTATGCTCCAACCGTTGCATTTTATCAAACGACGGTTAACTCAGATGGAACCAAAGTAACAGCCATACCTACAATTGATGCTGACGAAGCAAAAAACAACTTATATGCTTATAGTGGTTCAGGTTGGGCACGCCGCAAAGGGTTCACTTCAACTTGGACAATTGATGGTTACACACCTAAAGTTATAACCAATTTCTCCGATTTCAATTATATGAACCATGGAGATGTTTTAAGTGCAACAAACACTGATTTAAATGCAGCTTTTGCAGATTGGACCAAAGTAACCGTTAATTTTACTGCAACTGCCGCTACAGAAGGCGAAAAATCACAGGTAGCAGCACTCGGTTTCTACTATTGGGATTATAAGAGCGAAAATAACCTTGTGTTTGATATTAAGGATGTTAAGCTTATGGAAACAGCAGCAATTGAAGAAGAAAAGCCCGAAGAAATAGTTATTCCCGAGCTCCCAGATTATCCCGCACTCCCCGATGTTGAAACTCCAACAGGAAACACCTATACAACTACAGTTACCGGTGAAAATTGTAATGCTTTTGTATCTGAAGAAACCGCTATTGAGGGAAGTAAGGTTATTGTATCTGCTGCACCCTATGCAGGTTACAAATTTGCCGGTTGGTACGAAAATGATGTTTTAGTTTCACCCGAAAAACAATTTATTTTTACAGTTAGTGAAAACCGCACATTAGTTGCAAAAAGCGTTGCTGTCACAGAAGAAAATACTGAAATTGCAATTTATCCCGATGTTAGCTATGACGGTATAGTAGATCTTACCGACATCACAAATATTGCTAAAAATTTGGTAGGCTGGGATGTTGAAAATATAAACACTTCTCGTATTGATGTTAATGGTGACGGTGAAGTCAATCTTAAGGATTTAGTTTTATCTGCACAATATGTTGCAGGGTGGGACGTTAAAAACAAACTAGCAAGCAAAGATGCGTACCTTTTACCCGAAGAAGATTTAGATGCCGAAGGTCTTAGTGATACAGTCAGAGCAGGCGAAAGCGAATATTTTAATAAGAGCACCATTATTAACGAAGGTAACAGAGCCCTTTTGGTTAATCTTTTTGAAAAAGCAAACCGTGGCGAAGCCATTACCGTTGTAAGTATTGGTGGTTCTGTAACACAAGGCGTTAGAGATGACGAAGGCAACGACCGTAGTTTTGGTAAGCTCGTTTCTGAATGGATTGCAGAGAAATTTGGTGTTGAGGTTACCAACATAAATGCGGGTATTGGTTCTACATGTTCTTTATACGGCATTCACAGACTTGAATCGGATGTTTTAAGCCACAACCCCGACCTTGTAATTCTTGAATATAGTGTAAATGATATTAGCTCCAAACAGGGCAAATTCCCATACCTTGAAACATACGAAGCAATTATTCGTAGAGTTTTAGAAAAGGATATTGCGCTTATGACTGCTGTTTTTGGCGGAAGCGGCACAACATTCTATAAGGATTATTTATCACTTCATATTCATTCTGCGCTTCATTATGACCTGCCCGTAATCGACTACTATTCAGCCCTTTTCAGATACCTTGAAAAAGGAGTTATTAGCTGGTACGATGAAAACGATAATGAAGCCGGAATTACAAAAGATAAGCTTCATCCAAACATTACAGGTCACATAATGATAGCCTCTGCAATGTGCTACTATTTAGATGATGTTTATAATAAATATCAAGCTGGTGAGGTTTATGAAACCGCCATTGATATTCCTAAGGAAACCTTATTTAAAAATGCAGATGTTTATGAAACCGCTACTTTCTTAGCCAGCACCAATGATTTGGGCTATGAAACTATCACACCTTATTTCAATTATGAAAATCGCTTTACTGCCGCAAAGGTACATGGCGATAGTTCAAAAATGGGTAAAGGTTGGGTTTGTGAAAATCAAAAAGGCGTTATCGTTTTCGATCTTCAAGATGTTACCTCTATATCGCTTTCTATGATGCAAAAAACATCTGTAACCGGTACATATAGTATTACCATTAACGGAAAAACCATAGTAAATAATAAAACTTCATCTACTGCTAATAATGTTATCTGGCCAACATATTGCAGAGTATTTAATGAGCCTACAGATTTGGTTGTTACAATTACTTGTCACGAAGGCACTGTTGGCGTTGGCCCCATTGGTGTTACCTACTAATATCTAAATAACGCAAAAAATCACCGTCTTCGGGCGGTGATTTTTTGCGTTACGCTATTGACTTTGCTTTTTTAAATAGTATAATATTTACCGAGGTGTCTTTAAAATGACGGTTGTTTTTAAAAATGTAGCAATTCTGATGCTATTTGCTGTAATAGGCTTTGTCTTAGCTAAATTCAAAAAGGTGGATTCTAAAAGCACAAAATTCCTATCTACCTTGGTTGTGTTTGTTTTTCTTCCTGCAACCACCTTTAAATCCTTTGCCACTAATTTTACAATTCAATACATAAAAGAAAAATATGATATTCTTATTGTTTCGGCTATTGGAACAATAGTTATAGCAACTCTTGGATTTTTCCTTACCAAACTACTTACTAAGGATAAATATCGTCGGTCAGTTTATACCTATTCTCTTACTGTTCCAAATACCGGATATATGGGTCTGCCTTTAGTTCAGGCAATTTTTCCCGCAGAGGTCCTAAATTTTTTGCTATTCATACTGCCAATAAATATCTACCTTTACAGTATTGGTTATTGCTCACTTATAAAAGCCAAGCTTTCCTTTAAAAAACTAATAAATCCCCCACTTATAGCAATTGCACTTGGCGCTATATTTGGTCTTTCAGGGCTCACTCTACCCGACTTTGCAACAGATTTTCTATCCACAGCATCAGCTCCTATGGGGCCGTGCACAATGCTAATACTTGGTATGACACTTTCGGAATATAGGTTTGGTAAGCTTTTAAAAAATCCGATGAACTATGTTATTTCTTTTTTAAGGCTATGCGTTATACCTGCTGCTATGTTTTTTGTTTTAAATCTACTTGGAATAAAAAACGCAATACTCCCCGCCCTCGTAGCATACTCAATGCCCTGTGGACTTAATACTGTGGTGTTTCCCAAGCTTGTTGATGAGGACTGTGAAACAGGTGCGGCGCTGGCGCTTATCTCCACCGCATTTTCTATGGCTACAATACCAATTATGCTACACTTCTTTTTATAAAAAATAATGTAACTTAACTCCTTGTAATATTGCCCCATTTATGGTATAGTAAATAGAGCAAATTTTACAAGGAGTTTTTTATGTATAAGCTTATTAAAACAGAAAACAAAGCAAGACTTGGCGAATTTCATACCGTTCACGGCACCTTTAAAACCCCCGCCTTTATGAATGTTGCTACTGCGGCGGCTATTAAAGGCGGCGTTTCGGCTATTGACCTTAAAAATGAAGTTCGTTGCCAGGTAATGCTTTCTAACACATATCATTTGCATCTGCGCCCCGGTGACCGACTTATTCACGATTTAGGCGGTCTTCACAAATTCACCGGCTGGCAGGGCCCTATTTTAACCGATAGCGGCGGATTTCAGGTGTTTTCTTTAGCGGCACTCCGTAATATAACCGAAGAGGGTGTTACCTTCCAATCCCATATAGACGGTAAAAGAATTTTTATGGGTCCCGAGGAGAGTATGCAGATTCAGTCAAACCTAGGCTCTACCATTGCTATGGCTTTTGATGAATGTGTGGAAAACCCCGCCGAATATAACTATTCTAAGGAATCCTGCAAACGCACCACCCGTTGGCTTGAGAGATGCAAAAAAAAGATGGCAAGACTTAATCAGCTTGATGATACAGTAAACAAAAATCAACTTCTTTTTGGCATCAACCAAGGATGCACCTTTGACGACCTCAGAATTGAGCATATGAAGTCAATTGCCGATTTAGATTTAGACGGCTATGCCATTGGCGGTCTTGCCGTTGGTGAGCCCGCCGAGGATATGTACCGCATTATTGATTCGGTTGAACCCTTTATGCCAAAAGAAAAGATACGCTATTTAATGGGTGTTGGTACTCCCGTAAATATTATTGAGGGTGTTTCCCGCGGGGTTGACCTTTTTGACTGCGTTATGCCCAGCCGCAACGCCCGTCACGGTCACCTTTTTACCGAGGAAGGCATTATCAATCTTAACAATGAAAAGTATAAAGCAGATTTAGACCCCATTGACCCCACCTGTGACTGCCCTACCTGTAAAAATCATTCGAGGGCATATTTAAGGCATCTTCTTAAAAGTGGTGAGCTTTTATACCATCGTTTATCGGTTATTCATAATCTGCATTTTTACAATAAACTAATGGAAAATATCCGTCAAGCACTGGAAGAAAATCGCTTTGAAGCCTTTAAAAATGAAAAAACTGTAAAATATGGCAGAAGAATATAAAATAACTCTTGCAAAATGTTACAATACAAGTTATAATATTTAGGTATGAAAAAGTTCAGGAGGTTTTTTTGAATATGGATTTAATTACTTTAACTGCTAACAATGCTGCCGGTCAGGCACAGCAACAGGGTATGGGCGGTATGCTTTTATCTTTGCTTCCATTAGTATTAATTTTTGTTGTTATGTGGTTCTTTATGATAAGACCCCAAAAGAAAAAACAAAAAGAAGAAGCAAAAATGCGCGACAACCTTCAGCCCGGCGACGAGATTATGACAATCGGCGGTTTTTACGGTCGTGTAATTTCCGTTAAGGATGATTCTATTGTTATTGAATCGGTTGTTGACAGAAGCAAGCAGAAAATCGTTCGCTCTGCGGTTCAGGCAAACTTAACCGTTCACGACGAAACCGATGATAAATAATTAAGTAATAAATTTTCCTTCAAAGCAATATACTGTATCAGTAATATTGTTTTGGAGGATTTTTTATTATGAAAGGAAAATTCAGCGACTCCCCTTCCACTTTTGAAGCATATTTAAAGCCGATAGTCAGAGGCATTATTGTAGGTATAGTTGTAATAGCTATTTTGTTTGTTTTGTTTGCATTAGTTATGTCATTTAATATTCTGCCTATTAGTGCGGCAACCGTTGTTTCATCAATAACAATAGCGGCAGGCAGTTTTTTATCGGGTTTTTTCTCAGCAAAAAAGCTTACAAAAAACGGACTTATAATTGGAACAATATGCGGCTTTTTGTTATTTATTCTGTTTGCAATCATTGGTATAGCCGCATTCGGTTCAGCACCAGGCGCATCAACATTAATCAGGCTTTTAATCTTTGTAACTTCGGGCGCAATTGGCGGAATAATCGGTGTAGGAAATACTAATAAAAGAAAAATTGTATAATATCACGCTCCTTTGCTAAAAATAATTGCAAAGGAGTGTTTTTATGAAAAAAATTATTTATTTAAGTTTTATTCTTGTTTTTATTTTAACCGCACTGGTAGGATGTATGAGTGATGCAGAGGAAGAAATGTCATCAATGATGTCAGAAATGATGCCCGATATGAGCTCATCCAAGAATGAGTCAGCAACCAAAAACGAAACCACCGATAATGCTCTTGGTGAATACGAGGTAGATATTAAAGATTGCAGGCTTGCAAAGGATTATGAAGGGAAAAATATTGCTATAGTTAAATATATTTTTAAAAACAATTCTGATGATGGTGCCTCATTTACTCTAGCAATTGATGATAAGGTTTATCAAAATGGGGTCGGTCTTAACAAGTGCTACACCGCCGCCGAAAGCGCCAAATATTCAGCTGATAATCAATCTAAAAACATTAAAAAAGGTGCTTCGGTTGAAGTTGAAGCTGCATACTACCTTAACGACAGCGAAACTCCTATAGAAGTTGAATGTAGCGAGCTTATAAGCTTGAGTGATGATAAAATAACAAAAAACTTTGATATTAAATAAAAAAAGGGCTCTATAATAAATGTTGGGGTAACCAAATAGAGCTTACAAGAAAAAAATTAAAAAAGTAGAGCATATTTGGCAAAAATCCGTTAAAATGGAAATGACTAGTAACCATGAACGGAGGACCAAATATGCTCTACAAACATT